>NZ_PDEL01000018.1:0-108706 GCF_002556465.1 Klebsiella sp. MBT K-1
CTTTGAGTGCCCACACAGATTGTCTGATAAATTGTTAAAGAGCAGTGCAACGCGGCTTTCGCTCACCGTTGCGAGGTGGCGTATATTACGCTTTCCTCTTTCAGAGTCAACCCGTTATTTCAGGATTTTTTCTCTTCAACTGACCGGGTTGTTTGTGAAGTGATTCACATCTGCCGTGTCAGTGGGAGCGCATTATAGGGAGCTCCCGGGATATAGCAACCCTTAAAATACAAAAAACTTATCAAACGCTCATAATTTAAACTTTTCGCACCCCGCGCCCGTTACTCAAAATCGAGAAAACCCAGACGCCATGCTGCCTGTAGGGCATTTCAGCCAAAAACGAACTTTTGCGAAAAACAACGATATCCGCCAGTCGATCGCCCCTCTATCGCATGCCGTTACGTCAAATGATGAATTAAGCACCAGCCTTGACCCATGACAAAGCGGCATAAGGGTGCCTATTTCTATAATCAGGCCCGTTTCTTCTTATTGGTATGAACCTATGGCTTATCAACTCAACATTAACTGGCCGGAGTTTTTAGAAAAGTACTGGCAAAAGCAGCCGGTGGTATTAAAGAAGGCTTTCGCGAATTTCGTCGATCCGATTACCCCGGATGAACTGGCCGGGCTGGCCATGGAACCGGAGGTCGATAGTCGACTGGTGAGCCTCAAGAACGGTCAATGGCAGGCCAGCAACGGCCCGTTTGAACATTTTGATGGTCTGGGCGAAACCGGCTGGTCGCTATTGGCTCAGGCGGTAAACCACTGGCATATGCCCGCCGCTGAGCTGGTGCGCCCTTTCCGCGTACTGCCGGACTGGCGTTTAGATGACCTGATGATCTCCTTTTCCGTACCGGGCGGCGGCGTGGGCCCGCACATCGACCAGTATGATGTCTTTATTATTCAGGGCATGGGTAGCCGCCGCTGGCGCGTGGGCGATAAGCTGCCGATGCGTCAGTTCTGCCCGCATCCGGCGCTGCTGCACGTCGACCCGTTCCCGCCGATTATTGATGAGGATCTGGAGCCTGGCGATATTCTGTACATTCCGCCGGGATTCCCGCACGACGGAATCACTCACGAAACGGCGCTGAACTACTCCGTCGGCTTCCGCGGGCCAAACGGCCGCGATTTGATCAGCAGCTTTGCCGATTACGCGCTGGAAAACGATCTCGGCGGCGAGCACTACAGCGATCCAGATTTAACCTGCCGCGAACATCCGGGCCGGGTTGAAGAGTATGAACTGGAACGACTGCGCGGCATGATGATCGAGATGATTAGCCAGCCGGAAGATTTCCGTCAGTGGTTTGGACGATTTGCTACCACGCCGCGCCACGAGCTGGATATTGCGCCAGCTGAACCGCCTTATGCAGAAGAAGAGATTGTCGACGCGCTGGAGGGAGGCGAAATGCTGACTCGCCTGAGCGGCCTGCGGGTACTGCACATCGGCGATGACTTTTTTGTCAATAGTGAACAGTTGGAGCCAACCGAACCTGCGGCTCTGGATGCGCTGTGCCGCTATACCCTGCTGGGTAAGGATGAGCTAGGCGAGCGCGCGCTGCGCAATCCGGCCTTTATCGCCGAGCTGACCCGTTTGATTAACCAGGGCTATTGGTTCTTCGACGAATAGCGCTTCATCATCGGTTCATATAAAGAAGGCGCGAATAGCGCCTTCTTCTTTTATATCACTACGGCATTATTTTCCGAGCAGCGTCTCATACTGCGCCTGGAACTGCGGCGCGTTCCATGAGCCATCAAACAGGGTGTAAGTAATATACCCCTTGTTCAGCCAGCCCGAGTCATTATCCCCTTCCGCCGGTTTTATCGCTTCCGGATTCATCGTCTGTTTTGCGGTGCCGTCCGCCAGCAGTTCATAACCAATCTGTGGCGCGGGGAACTGTTCATTCTCAATATAATGAACGCCCTTAATTTCAGCCGACGGCAGCGGCGGATAGTTAATGCTCAAACCGGACCCTTGCGGCAAAATCGGGCTTCCCGGTTTATGCGCGGCGTTAAGTTTATCGACCAGCGAAACGACGTAATCCACCGAGTCAGGCCAGTACTTATGCGTGCTCGGCCATTTGTTCTTCATCTCTTCTTCCGTGAATCGGTAGCCAATACTGGCGGCAATCGCCGGGAAGCCATAGCGAATGGCGCGAGCCGCGGCGCTCACGGTACCGGAGTTAACCTGCGCCATACCGGTATTGGGACCATCGTTGACGCCCGAAATCACCAGATCCGGCGGCGCGTCTTTCAGGACGCCCCACAGGCCAAAATCCAGCGCATCGGCAGGGGTTCCGGGGAAGCAGTAGCGTTTATCAGCGGCTTTTTTGACATCAAAAACTTTACCCGTCTTAAAGGTAATTGCCGACCCGATCCCGCTCTGATTCGTTGCCGGCGCCACCATCCAGACGTCATATCCTTTGGCCGCCAGTTTTTCCTGCAGCGATGTGGTTCCCACAGACTGGCAGCCATCGTCGTTAACCAGCAGTATTTTCAACGGTTTTTCAGCAGCCTGTACGCCAGCGGCAGATAACGCCAGAATGGCGGCAGTCAGGATTTTCGTTCTCATCATCACTCCTTGTTGGGTAGCAGAGGTATTTCTTCGGCGCAAAAAAAAACCTAAGACTCCTGCCGCACGCCTCATTGGCGGACAGGGGTCTTAGGTTTTGCCTGTGGTCAGTAACAATCCCAGAGTGCAGCGAAAATAACGCCAGTGCGCGGCAGAGTCCAGAGCAGACATCATTATTTTGTGACGGAGATCAATCCTCAATAATTATTTAAGCCAAAAATTACCAATTAATCTGAAAATTAAACTTAAGATACAACTCAATCAGCAAAATTACCTGCATGAAGACGATCACATTTATTGACATTAATAATAAATAGAGGATGTCTTTTTGCATAATTAGTGCTAACGTCGCCCTTGTTGGATTGTTACTGTTTAGAACAGGCGAAACCTACGTCATCGAGTTCGAGCGAACATAACCTTATTTATGCTTCGCGTCGAATATCTGACGTAGGTTTTTTTTTGCTTATAAAAAGACCATTCAGGTGGAGCGTTATATGAAGAAGTGGCTAATAGCATTAATGATGGCGGCAGGCGCGGCAACCTGCTGTGCGGCGGAAGTTAAAAACGATGATGGCGTGAATATCTATTTCGCTCGTCATGGCAAAACGCTGCTGAATACGTTTGACCGCGTGCAGGGTTGGGTGGACTCCCCGCTTACCGAAGACGGCATTCGCGTCGCTCGTTATCTCGGCGAGGGGCTTAAAGGTATTCCGTTTGATAGCTTCTATTCCAGCGATGCCGGACGTCAGCGTGAAACCATGCAGGTGATCCTTAAGCAAGCCGGAGTAAGTGATTACAAACTTACCGAGCTAAGCGGCCTGCGAGAAGCCTTCTTCGGCGGTTTTGAAGGCGGCTATAACAAAGATATGGCCGATGCCGGCGCTAAACAGCTGGGGCTTAAAGATGGCGCAGCGCTGTTCAGCCAGATGAAAGCGGGCACCCTGGCCGTCGATACCAACCAGAATGCGCTGGCAGCAGCCGATCCCAAAGGCATGGCGGAAAACTATCAGCAGATAAAAACCCGTACCCAGGCAGCGCTGCACACTATCGTTGAAAACGCGCAGGCCCGGGGCGATAAAAACGTGCTGGCGATTTCATCCGGTACCGCAATGCAGATTATGATTTCCGATTTAACCGACGATAACGCGAAAAACAAACCGCTTGCCAATGCCGCGGTGGTGAAAATTGTTTATAAAGACGGCAAATATACCGTTCCAGAAATTGGCACCATGAAATATGTTGAAGCCGGAAAACAGGCTCTCGATAAAAAATAATACCCACGCTTAATTATTTATTACGGCAGACTTCAGGCGAAAACACCTCGCCTGGATCGCTGCGTCCCTACTCTGGGGTTTATTATGAAAATCAATACTACAACAGTCGCCATTATGCTGCTGGCTATTCCCGCCAGCGCCTGGTCAGCTTCGGCCACTAACAGTCTGAAGGAGCGCGATAATATCGATACCGTGCTCGACGATCCGTTATTCAGCCAGTCCCATATGAATTTGTCGTTTAAAAACTACTGGAAATATCTTAAGGAAGAAGAGACCGAGCCAAAGAAAGTCCATAATGCCTGGGGTCAGGGCGTCGCCGTCGATTATCAGTCCGGCTATTTTGCCGATATTATTGGCTTTGATGCCACTTACTACGGCGCGGTAAAGCTCGGCGCCAGCGATTACTTTAACTCCCGCGGCGTGCTGTATAACAACGGCAGCGGGAATAAAAAGAGCAACGCTGAGGGCTTTTCCAAATTCGGTCAACGCAACATCAAGCTGCAGTATCGCCTGGCGGACACTCAACTGAACGCCCGCTGGGGCTGGCAGACGATGAAAAACTTTGGCGTCATCTCCAACTCGACCCGCCTCTCCCCGACCACCTATTTGGGCTGGACTGGCGCGGTGAACTACGGCCCCTTCACGCTGCGCGGCGCGTACATCGAAAGCGCGATGGATCGTAACTCGCCGGATAAGAAACGCTTCCAGACCAACAGCGGGCAGTATATTAACCATATCGCCAGCGGCGATATTCTGTGGCAAAGCGAGCACCTGAACATGCAGTACGGCTATGGTGAAAGCGACAACTATCTGCGCCGCCATATTCTGTTCACCAATATTAAGCCGATAAAAGCGCTGAACATCGGAACTCAGGTCTACGCCACTCACGCGCTGGACGAGTATAAAGCGATGCCGGCGAATAAGCGTGACTTTGACGACGACGCCTGGCACATCGCCATGGATGTGAAGTGGCAGGCGGACAACTGGAGCACCAAGTGGGGTCTGGGCTATACCGATGCGAACAAGGCCAATGAAGTAGGCTTCTACCCGCGCCATATGAGTAAAAACTCGCGCGGAACCTTTATCTCAATGGCCTATGCCGGCAACGACTATATGCGCGACGGTGAACTGGTTCTCTCTAATATGTCGGACTATAACCTGACGCCGGAGCTGGCGATCGGTCTCGCCGGCAACATCGCCCAGTTTAACTACCGCGGCAACCACGTCCGTACCGGGGAAATTAACGCCTTCAGCCGCTGGGTACCGACGCACCCAAGACTGAAAAATCTCACCGTCTGGGCGATGTTCGGACCGGGCTGGTCCTATAAGATGAATGGCAAAACGCCGGTGCTCACCGACGGCCATTACAGCCGGGCCAATTCGCTCTCTTCGGAAGTGATTATCGAATATAAATTTAATCTGTTCTGATACGCCCGCCCCGCCGCTCATGGCGGGGCAACCCTCCCCGGCTACTTCTTCACCTCATTAAGCTCATCGTTATAGCTTTCCCGCGTCACGCAGACGCACAGGATGGTAATCAGCGCCATGCAGGCGAGAAACAGCGAGATGGGCCACGATGCGCCGCCGGACCACACCAGCAGCAAGGTACCGATCATCGGCGTTAAGCCGCCGACGATATTCGCCAGCTGGAAGCCGAGCGACACGCCGGTATAGCGCACGCTGGTGTCAAAAAGCTCCGAAAAGAAGGCCGGCTGGACGCTGAACATCATGCCCAGCCCCACGGAATAGCAGAAGGTGGTGGCGAACATAAACATCTTCACCGAGCCGGAGTCGATCATCCAGAACAGCGGGAAGGCAAAGATCAGCGTGATAGCGGCGCCGGCCAGATAGACCGGTCGGCGGCCAATTTTATCGGAAAGCCAGCCGAAGAACGGAAAGGTAAAAATGCCGACAAAACTGGCCAGCAGCAGCCCGTTCAGCGCCGTTTCGCGAGTAAAGTTGAGTTCCCGGGTCACGTAGGACATAAAGAATGCCACCGTCAGCCAGCCCAGAACAATCTCCCCCATGCGCATACCCATCGCCAGGAATACCGCTTTACGGTGATGTTTGAGCACGGTGAGAATAGGAAACTTCTGCTCCGCCGCTTTCGGCGCGTTCTGCTGCTGTTTCTGATTCTCCTGAAACACCGGCGTCTCTTCGATCCTTGAGCGGATAAACATCCCGACGAACAGCAGCGCGATGCTTAACAGGAAAGGCACGCGCCAGCCCCATGACATCAGGTCCTCCTCCGGCAGCATCACCACCAGCGCAAAAACGCCGGTGGCGATAAACAGGCCAAGCACGTTGCCCAACTGAACAAAGGTGCCGAAAAAGCCCCGGCGATGGCGCGGCGCATACTCGGTGATCAGCGTCGTCGCCCCGCCCCATTCGCCGCCGATGGCAAAGCCCTGGCAGAGGCGCAAAAAGATAAGTATCAACGGCGCGGCGTTACCTATGGTGTCGTAGCTGGGGATTAATCCTATGAAAAACGTCGAAATCCCCATAATCATCAGCGACAGAACCAGCGATTTTTTGCGGCCGATCTTATCGCCATAGTGGCCAAATACGATGGCCCCGATGGGCCGGCTGACGAAGGTAATCGACAGCGTCAGGAAAGATACCAGCAGCGCCATCAGCGGCGAGAGGTTAGGAAAAAACAGCGACGGAAACACCAGCGCGGCGGCGGTGCCGTAGATAAAAAAGTCATAGAACTCAATCGTTGTGCCGGAGAGACCGGAGCCCAGCACGGTGAGCAGCTTTCTTCTTTCATGGGTTTGTTGCGATGTTTGTTCATTTTTTGCAGGGGTCATGGCGGGCGAGGTAAGCATAGTCATCATTAAATCCTCTGTCCTGAATCATTATTGTTAAGTCGGGCAGCGCCTGGCTAACACATCGTTGGCGTGGGAAAATCGCCGGCAAGCTAACTCGAATTAGCTAATTATAACAAGAGACAGAGATTCACAACGTAAATGCTAAAAGAGTGTGACCAGGATCGGTTAAATTTTAACACCCGCGCCAGCGCCGCGAGACAAATCGCTCAAGATACAACGCAGACAATCTATTAAATTCAATTAATTAAATATTAAACGCTGATTTACCATCCCCGCTGTGCTTCCCGCCCGCTTTTCTGCCCGCCTAGATGCCGCCTCAGCAAGCGTTCCCGGTCACCTGACCTCCCGTTTAAAATAAAGAGTTAAATATTAATAAGTTAATAATTTCACATTGATAGCCATCACAAATCCCCGGTAAAGAGTTTGTTCCTGTCTTTTTTTTGACCTAACTTGCTAATTCGAGTTAGCCAAAGAAATTAGCCAGCAATAAAGCGATTGATGCCGCGCTTACCCCGGCGCAGCACGCTCAACGATAACTAAGCGACCTATCCCCTACAGGAGAAATTCACATGCTGAATTTAACGTTACCCGCGGAAGCCGAACTTATTACCCCGCAGCCAGGCGAAGTGTTGATGGTGACCAATGCGGATCTCCGCGAACCGGCTAACGTCACCTGCTGGCCCACGCAGAAGCAGTTTGAACAGCGCCTGGAAACGGCGCTGGAAACATTAGGCTATCGCCTGCGCCGCGCCCATCCGGTCAACGAGCGGCGCGGTCACGGGTTTATCAGCAGCC
The DNA here is from genome assembly GCF_002556465.1 of Klebsiella sp. MBT K-1. Classification (NCBI taxonomy): domain Bacteria; kingdom Pseudomonadati; phylum Pseudomonadota; class Gammaproteobacteria; order Enterobacterales; family Enterobacteriaceae; genus Klebsiella; species Klebsiella sp. MBT K-1. The sequence continues at coordinate 7,470 of NZ_PDEL01000018.1, forward strand.
AGAAAGAGGGCAGCGAGCTGTTCGCCGGGATCGATCCGGATGCGCCGATTATTGTCCTGCTTACCGCCTGGCAATACTCCCATCATCTTGCTCCTTCGCTGGTACATCATCGCGGCCCTATTTTGCTGCTCGCCAATTTTGACGGCACCTGGCCGGGCCTCGTCGGCATGCTCTGTATGGCAGGCTGCCTCACCAGCCTGGAGCGCAACTACTCGCGGCTGTGGTCGGAAACCTTCGCCGACGAGGCGTTTATTCGCGGCCTGGACACCTGGCTGCGCGACGGCCATCTCAGCCATAAGCTCGGCTATCTGCATCCGGTCGCGCCCAGCGCGCCGCTGCTGGCCAGCGAAGCCGGACAGATTGGCGTGAAGGTTGGACAGTCGATCCTCAAACACAAGGCCATTGTCGGGCTGTTCGATACCTTCTGTATGGGGATGATCAACGGCGTGTTCCCGCAAAAAGCGATGATCGACGTAGGGATGCCGGTGGAGTCGCTGTCGCAATCGGCGCTGCTGGTTGAAATGAACAAGGTGCCGACCGACCTGCGCGAAGCCTGTCTCGACTGGTATGAGACCCGCGGCATGCGCTTCCGGTTCGGCGCCGACGGGGCGAAGGATCTGACCCAGGAGCAGGTACTGGAACAGTGCGCAATGATGATCGCCATGGCGCGCTTCGTGAAGCGCTTCGGCCTGACGGCGGTGGGCGTGCAGTATCAGCAGGGGCTCAAAGACAGCTGCGCCGCCTCGGATTTTGCCGAAGGCGCCATCGGCAACGCGGAACGTTTCCCGATCCCGGATGAGAACGGCGAGATCGTCTGTCCGGACGCGCCGATCCCCTGCATCAACGAGGTGGATATGGGCAGCGCCATCCCGCAGGTGATGCTGGCGAAGCTGCTCGGCGCGCTGGGCATGGCGAGTGAAACCACCCTTCACGATATCCGCTGGGGTAGCGAATACAACGGCACGTTCTACTGGGATCTGGAGATCTCCGGCGCGGTGCCGTTCGCCCATCTGAAGGGCGGGATCGCCGGGGCCACCGGCTATCGCCAGCCGGCGATGTTCTTCCCCTACGGCGGCTCGACCATTGCCGGGCAGGGCAAAGCCGGACGCTTTATCTGGGCGCGCGCGCACTACGAAGGCACTCAGGTGATCCTGCATATCGGCACCGGCACCGCCGTCGAACTGCCGCATGACGAATTCGAACGCCGCCGCCGGGCAACCAACTACGAGTGGCCATTACTCAACGCCGTTCTCGACGGGGTTTCGCGCGACGATTTAATGGCGGGCCACCAGAGCAACCATCTCAGTCTGGCTTATGTAGAAGAGGAGGTGTTATCCGAAGTGCTGAACGCCTTTATTGCCCAGGCGCTGACGCAAAATATGAAAGTCTTTATCGCAGGCGATGCGCATTTATTAATGAAATAACAACTGATTCGCTTATGTAATTTTTACGTTGTTAGCGATCCTGACAAACATCCGCTGCATTCGTCTCTTTATCGTCCATAAAGAGCGGATCAACGCGCATCTGTCCGGGCGGGCCCTCCGCCTGCCCGGATAAGAGAGGATTATATGTATCAGCAGCAACATATTGAATTTATTATCCAGAAGGCAAAGAAACGGCTCGATCAGCAGGAGGCCCCCGGCTGCACCAAAGCGGGATGGCTAATGATCACCGCATTATTAATTGAGTCATGGGATATTTATTCCATGGCGTTTATTTTATTCGCCCTGAAAGATATTTATGAGCCCAGCAGCTGGCTGCTTGGTTTTACCGCCGCCGGCACCCAGCTTGGCGCGGTGGTCGGCGCGCTGCTCGGCGGCTGGCTGACCGATAAGCTCGGACGGCGTAAAATTTTCCTCTGGTCGATGATCCTGTTCGCGATCTTCGCCGTTCTCCAGGGCCTGGCGCCCAATATGTACTGGCTGGCGATTATTCGCTGCCTCGCCGGGATCCCGGTGGGCGCGGACGTGGCTAACGGCTTTACCTACATTATGGAGGTGATGCCGAAGGGCAAGCGCGAAGTGATGGCTAACCGCTGGCAGTTTATGTTCGCGCTGGGGATTATCGCCGCCATTCTGCTGGTCACCACGCTGGTGGCGCTTGATGTTCACCCGGATATGATCTGGCGCATCGTGCTGGCGGTCCCGGCGATCCCGGCCTGCCTGCTGCTGTTTATGCGTCGGGAGCTGCCGGAGACGCCGGCGTGGTTCGTCGAACGCGGCCGCTTTATCGAAGCGAAACAAGCCTCCCGTGACTATTACGGCGAACAGGATGGCCGTCTGCTGGACGACATTCTGCCCAATGAAAACGTCACCATCGCCGACCCGACGCTCAAAGAGACGCTGCACGATCTGTTCCGTCGTCCCTTTACCCGCCGCACCACCCTGTTCGGCTGGTTCTCCTGCGCCGTGCAGTCGTTTGAAAACTACGCCTTCTCCTTCTTCCTGCCGCTGATCCTCGTCACCATCGGGATTTCCGGGCAGATCCAGAATAACCTCGCCCTGCTGGCGGTGAACTGTATCGCCGCGCTCTCGGCGTTTGTCGGCCCGCTGCTGTTGCCGAAGCTCGGGCATAAGGGACTGAGCAAATACGGCTTCCTGCTGGTCACCATCGGTATTTCGATATCGGCGTGGGGCGTCTACAGCAGCAGCTTCGCATTTATCATCTTCGGCGCGGCGCTAATGCTGTGGGGCCACTACTGGGATTCCGAAAGCGGCATGACGGTGATCTCGCTGGTGGCAAAACCGCGCTATCGCGGCGTGGCCTCCGGCATCGGCTACACCATCGTCAAGGTCACCGCCTTCGTTACCACCCTGGTCTTCCCGGCCCTGTTTGAAGCGGTCGGCGTACCCGTCGCCTCGATGATTATCGCTATCGCGCCGTTCTGCGCCTTCCTCGCCTCCATCTTCCTGCTACCGGAAGTCTTCGGCCATGCGGTGGGCGACGAGAACGATCGAGAGCATGACGCCAGCCCGGCAATCGCCCTGGAGGGTCATGAATCCCCGGCCTCCAAACATTAACCGCCCGGGCCGCAGGGGCGGCCCCCGCTGAACCCATAAAGGAAGGAATCAGATGAACAGCACAAAAATGCCCGTGATTGAAAATATCGAACTGATGACCGCCCGCGTTCCGCTTCCGGAAGGCCCGTGGGGAGATCAAATTCACCACGTCACCGATATCGAAGTGGCGATAGTTGACGTCTACGGTTCTAACGGCCACGTCGGCACCGGCTTTAGCCACACTTCCGGCTGGTGCGGGAAAACCATCTCTGCGTTGATTGCCGAGATTATCCCTGACGTTATTGGCCAGCCGCTCTCCCCGCGCGGCCTGTGGCATCGCTCGTATAAACACGTACACGACGTCGGCGGCGCGGGCGTCACTACCCATGCCCTGGCGGCACTGGATATCGCCTACTGGGATCTGTTAGGCAAAACCCTCAACGCGCCGATCATCGACATTCTTGGCCGCGTACGCGATCGCGTTCCGCTGTACGGCAGCGGCATCAACCTGCATCTGTCCATTGAGGAAGTGATCGACCAGGTCAAGCGCTGGAAAAGCACCGGCTATCTGGCGGCGAAAGTAAAAGTGGGCAAACCGACGCTGGAAGAGGACGTGGAGCGGCTGCGTAAGATTCAGGAGGCGGTGCCGGGCTTCCCGCTGGCGGTGGACGCCAACCAGGGCTGGAACTTCCCGCAGGCGCTGCGCGCATTCAAGCTGTTCGAGCCGCTTAACCTGCTGTGGATTGAGGAGCCGCTGCCCTCCGACGATATCGCCGGCCACCTGCGGCTGCGCGAACGCAGCGCCACGCCTATCGCGCTGGGAGAAAACGTCTATAACTTAAACCAGTTTACGCAGTACATCGAGAGCGGCAGCGCGGATTATATCCAGGCGGATCTCGGCCGCGTCGGCGGGATCACCGGCTATCTGGATATCGCCGCCGTCGCCCGCGCGCACAACCTGCCGATGACGCCGCATTTTGTCATGGAACTCAGCGCCAGCCTGCTGGCGACGGTGCCGAATATCTCATACGCCGAGATGACCGACGGCGGGCGCTGGAAAGATCTGCGCATCATCGCCGAAGCGGGCGAAGAGGTGGACGGCTACTACGTGCCGAGCGAACGGCCGGGCCACGGCATTATTCTCGATCGTGATTACCTCGCAACCCACAAAATCTAACCACGCAGTGAGGGGAAAGGACAATGGAAGACACGTTATTCTCGGTTAAAGACAAGGTCATCATTGTGACCGGCGGCCTTGGACAGCTGGGGGCGCAGTACGTGAAGACGTTACACGAACGCGGCGCGAAAGTGGCGGCGCTGGCCACCCGCGTCGATGCCGCGCGCGTCGACCGCGTGCTGGGGGCGATTAAGGACTCCGACCGCCTGCTGTGCGCGGAAGTGAATATTACCGATAAAGCCAGCATTAACCGGGTGCTGGACAGCATTGAAGCGAAGTGGGGCGTGCCGGATGGCCTGGTCAACAACGCGGGCGTCGATACCCAGCCCAGCGCGCCGCCGGAAGTCTCCGGGCCGTTTGAGGAGTTCCCGGAAGAGGTGTTCCGCGAGGTGGTGGAAGTGAACCTGGTCGGCACCTTCCTGATGACCCAGCAGGTCGGCAAACGCATGAAGCAGGCAGGCAAAGGCGGCTCGATCATCAACGTCGGTTCGATCTACGGCGTGGTCTCTCCGGTGCAGGATATCTACAGCTACAAAAAAGAGGACACCGGCATTCCGTTCGTCAAACCGGTGGCCTATTCGGCGGCAAAGTCCGGGCTGTATAACTTTACCCGCTACTGCGCCACCTACTGGGGGCGCGACGGCATTCGCGTCAATACTCTGACCCTCTCCGGCGTCGAGCGCAGCGATCAGGACCCGCGCTTCCAGAAAAACTACACCAATCGTATCCCCATCGGGCGGATGGCGAAAGCCCACGAGTACAACGGCGCGGTGGTGTTTTTGCTCTCCGACGCCTCGGTCTATATGACCGGTTCCAACGTGGTGGTGGATGGAGGCTGGACCGCATGGTAAGCGATAAATGGCAGGTTTTTCGCGGCATTATCTCCGCCGTGGTGACGCCGATGCACGCCGATGAGTCGGTGAACTACGCGGCGCTGGACGCGCTCGCCCGCGCCCAGCTGACGCGCGGGGTTGAGGGCTTTTACTGCTGCGGCTCCTCCGGGGAGGGGCCGTTGCTGCGTTTCGATGAGCGCCGGCAGGTGCTGGCGACGCTGGTGCAGTCGGCGGGCGGTCGCGTGCCGGTGATCGCCCACGTCGGGACGCCGCGCACCCGGGATGCCGTCGAGCTGGCGAAGCACGCCGAGCAGGACGGCGCCAGCGCGGTGTCGCTGGTGCCGCCCTACTACTACAAATATAGCCGCGAGGAGATTATCGCCTACTACCGTCGAGTGCTGGACGCCATTTCGATTCCGGTGATTTTGTATAACATTCCGCAGTTTACCGGCGTCGAGCTGGACGCCCAGAGCGCCGACGCGCTGCTCGGCGATGAGCAGGTTCTGGGGGTGAAGCATACTTCGCATAACCTCTATTCGCTGGAACGCATGATCGCCCGCTACCCGGAGAAAGTCTTTTTTAACGGTTTCGATGAGATCTTCCTTTCCAGCCTGGCGGCGGGCGCGACGGCCACGGTTGGCACCACGGTTAACCTGCAGCCGGAGCTGTTTCTCGCCCTGCGCAGCGCTTTTCAGCAGGGCGACATCGCCCGGGCGCAGCGCCTGCAGCAGCAGATCAACGAGGTGGTGGAGCAGCTGGTCGCGCGCGGCGTGTTCCAGTCGGCGAAGTATCTTACCGCGAAAGAGACCGTCGATACCGGCCCCACCCGCGAGCCGTTTGTGGCGCTGACGACAGCGCAGAAAGGCGAGCTGGATGACCTCTATCTGCGCTTACGGAGGTATATCGCCGATGCCGGACAATGACGCGTTCTGTCCCCAGGTCCGTCTGAACGATAGCGTTGTATGCCAGCAGGTCGCGCAGTTTTTACAGGAGACGGAAAGCGATGCGCGAACCCGGGGGCTGGCGGTGGCGGTTGTCGGGCCGGAGGGCGAGCTCATCGCCTTTGGCGCGCACGCTCGCTGCCCGCCGCTACCGCGCCAGCTGGCGCAGCGCAAGGCCTGGAGTGCCCTGCGCTTTCGCCGTCCGACGGCAACGCTGGCGCAAGAGGTCAGCGCCGGCGCCCTGCGGCTGGCGGTATTTAACGACCCGCAGCTGCTGGCGATGCCGGGCGGCGAGCCGGTGATCGTCGACGGGCTGGCCATTGGCGGCGTCGGTATCAGCGGCCTGCCGCCGGAGCTGGACGCCGGGCTGGCGGCGCGGTTTGTTCAGCGATTGGCTTGATGAGGGATCGTTAAGGGTTCCCGGATTGCGGCGCCCGCGCCTTTTCCGGGCTACCAGCGCGCGCAGGCTGCGGTATTTGTAGCCCCGGCCAGCATAGCGCGGCCGGGGATTGACGTGTTCACACAAGCCGTGTCATTTACTGGCTCCGCTGCTTCTCTACCGACAGCGGGCGGTGAATCAGGGTCATCGGCACGGTGATCTTCACATCGGCATTTTCGCCCTGCAGCTTCTGCTGCATCAGATGAAACGCGTGCTGCGCCCAGGCGTCCTCATCCTGGCGCATCGACCACACCGCGTTCGGCAGAAATCCCAGCATCTGATGTTCATCGAAGGTGCCGATGGGAATATCCGACGGAATAAAGCCGTAAGTTTCCCGCAGCGCGCTCAGCGTCCCTTCCAGAATGGGCAGAGAGGAGGCGATAAACGCCTTCGGCGGCTCGCGGTGCTGACGGAGAAAATCGAGCATCAGCTGTTTGCCCTCTTCCTGACGGTTATGGCTGGCGGACAATATCCACTCCTTGCCCGCGGGCAGTTCGCTCAGGTAGCCCTGCAGACGACGCTGGATCGACGGCTGCTGGGTATCCCCGGCGATAAAAAAAATCGGCGAGACGTCCACCGCCTGGGTCATCGCCTGCACCAGCTTTTTGCTGCCGTTGTAGTTATCGCTCACCACCAGCGACACGTCGCTCTCGCCAAAATCGCGGTCGAGCAGCACCAGCGGCCGCTTGCGCGCCACCTTCTGATGATGCAGCTGCGTTTCCCGGGTAGAGGGCACCACGAAGAGCCCGTCAACGTTGCGCGCCAGCAGCCCTTCAACCAGACTGTTTTCATGCTCGCTGTCGCTGTAGGTGCAGGCAATCATTAGCTGATACCCCGCCTGACGGCAGCAGGCTTCGAGCTTTTCCGCCAGGGTGGAGAAAAACAGGTTGGATAAACGCGGGATCACCAGCCCTAAGGTCTCGGTTTTATTGAGCTTCAGGCTGCGGGCGATATGGTTAACGACCAGCCCGTTCTCGGCGATGTAATCATTAATACGCTGCTGCGTTTTAGCGCTGATGCGATACTGCTCAGCTTTGCCACCCAGGACCAGGCGCACGGTGGTAATCGAGATTTCTAGCGCCCTGGCGACTTGCTCAACGGTTTTGGCCATAAACTCATTTTCCATAACGAACAGAACGGCTTAATCATAAACTAATTCGAGTTAGCAATACATTAGCCGCGCTGTTATTTTGAACAAGGCGTCAGTTTTCTGACGCCACTGGCGCTGTCGATCGCGATCCCGCTACGCGGACGATCGTTAAGATCCTCCCTGTCCTCTCTGTCGGCGTGTGTGCCGGGAGAGATTCTGGCCGCGCTATTTCACTTTGCCGGTTTAACCTCGGTCACCCAGGTGGGGAGATCCCACGTCCCGCCGAGGCGAAGATAGCGGCACATCCCGGTGGTCGCTTCACGGCTTTTGCGGAACGTTGTGCCATCCCAGAGCCAGCTCGCCGTCCCCCAGCAATCGCCGAGCCCTCGCCCTTTCTGGCTCATAAAAATCTCGCCGTCGCCATACTCAGAACCGGAGACGGTGATAAGCGTCGGATTGCCCTCAAGTTTGCTATCCACAACCCAATAGCCATATCCCTCGTTATAGGCCGCCCGCCAGCACAAGGCCGAAATCAGAGAATGGGCGTGATCCAGCGGCGTCAGGCTAATAGCTTCAGCCTTCGCTCCCTCCTCAGGCTGGAGGCGATCGCACCAATCATCGTTCTTTAGCGTGGCCAGAAGCTTCGGCTTGAGCACCGCCAGCTCAGGCGCGGTTAACGCTCTCTCCTGCGCTTTCTCAGGCATGACCCGGTGAATAACCGGGGCGGGAATCGCTGCCCGGACGCTATTTTCCGGCCTGTCGCCTTTTTTGGTCAACGCGCCCGGCGTGCCGATTCGCCCCTGAACATCGTCCATTTTCAGCAGTACCGCGTAAGCACCTTCGCCGGAAAGCTCAAACGGCGCCTCCCCGCCTGTAAATTCGACCTTCCCGCTGCCTTTGATGGCGTTAACGATCGCCCGGGCCTGATTCTCCGACAGCGGCCAGCTCTCTTTTACGGGCTTCACATCGCCTGCCGGCTGGCCGTTGATCCACAGCGTCAGTTTGCCCGGCAGAATGTCGCCGTCGGTCACCTCCGCCAGCATCAGCTCTCCCGAGACGGCAGTGCCCGCTCCGGCCTGGCGGGTCAGCAGCACCGAACCTCCGCTTCCTTCTTCAGCGCTGTATCCCGCCGCCCGGCAGGTCAGCGTGTTATCACACACCACTTCCCAGTCTTTGTGGCTGAATGAAACGCCTGTTTCCGCCAGCGCAGGGAGACTAAGTATGGCCAGTGCCAACACGCCTCTCCAGCGTTCCTTTTTCATAACTTCTCTCCTTAATCGGTCATTCGTGTAGTCTGAGTAAACCACCTCGCCGAGAGAAGTGTTTTCCCCTGCCGGTACAATTTTTCAGACAACCGCATGAATGCATGACCGCTTGACGCTTTGTTGGGCATTCTCACATCTGTGCAGCGCAAAGAAAATAACGAACAGAGCGTCATGTGCTCTCATTCACTATCATCTCAAACATCAAAAAATATCATCCGGCGTGATGTTAAATCACCTTGTGATATTTCACGCGGCTGCGACCAGCTAACTCATTTTATTCTCTCACTTCATCTGTGCGATTCATATGTGAATAACGCGCCTATTACCCTGGGCGTTTTTCTTTTTATGCATCGATTCATCTTCTCTGTGACGTCATCAACAACATGAAGCTATTCAGAATATTCAGCGTATTGCCGTCGTTATTTTTTGCCGCCGCGTGCGCTGCCGGGTTATCCCACGTAGATAATTGTGAAGTGGGCTGCCCGTCCGGTGGAAACGACCAGACGCTGGTGCGCGAAGCCTATACGCTCAACAACAACAGCCACCGCAAATTCGCCAATTGGGTGGCGTATAAAATCACCAAAGCCAGCCTGGCCAGCGGGCGTTCGCGCAGCTGGAAGCGCGATCCGGATTTACCCGCTGCGGATACTCTTACACCCGCGGCATATAAAGGGGCCAGCGCAGCATTGACGGTCGATCGCGGGCATCAGGCGCCGCTCGCCGGGCTCGGCGCCAGCACAGACTGGCAGGCGTTAAACTATCTTTCCAATATCACCCCGCAGGCCTCAAACCTGAATCAGGGGGCGTGGGCGCGGCTGGAGGATAAGGAGCGCGCCCTCGCCGAGCGCCGCGACGTGGCGGCGGTGTGGTCCGTTACCGGGCCGCTGTTCGAACGGCATATCGCCACCCTGCCCGCCGCGCCCGAGGTGGAGCTTCCCAGCGGCTACTGGAAGATTATTTTTATCGGCTCCAGTCCGGATAAAGGCGAATACGCGGCGTTTTTGCTGGATCAGGCGACGCCCAAAAGCGCCAGTTTTTGTGATTATCAGGTTACGGTGGACGAGATTGAGCGGCGGACTCATCCGGCGCTCTCGTTCTGGTCCGCCCTGCCGGCAGGTATCGCCCGCCGCCTGAAGTCCCGGAAGGGTACGCTGGCTAAAGAGATGGGGTGCCCGTAATTGGGCATGGGCATCCTGTTGCGCGCATTATCTCGCTTTTGTTTTTTGAATCTGCTTTGCGGTTATTTCAGCAATATCAGGAAAGGCATTTTCCACAGGCGCTAATTAATAGCGTCACGTATTCTGTTAATTCTTAATTTGCGGTTAAAAGCGTTTATTATGTCCGATTAAAGTCTGGACTTTATTTTTATTACTGGTTAGGTTTACAGGTGTTATTTAGCGCGGTGCGAATGTGCGCCAACACACCCGCACCGCTGATCACAATTACTATTTACCAGGAATAGCAACCATGACTAATGCTGATTGTATTGTAGATTCGTTTGATCCAGAAGTATCGCAGAAAAATAAGCGTCAGTTGACGGTGAGTTATGTGAGACGTTTGCCAGATCGTCGCCTTGTTCCGGCGCTGGTCATGAAGGGCCAGTGGCTGGCGGCGGCAGGGTTTACGACCGGCACCCGGGTGGAGGTGCGGGTGATGGAGGGCTGTATTGTGCTGACGGCGGTTGAGCCGGAACCGGAGCTGGAAGCCGCGATGCGCAGGGTGGAGAAGCTGTCGGCCAGGAAGCAGAAGCAGGTCAGAGAGTTTATCGGGGTGATTGGGGGACGGGGTTGAGGGGTCAGGATTGCGGTGACAGACAGGATTTTAATGCCATTCTCTATATCGCCACTCCGGACCTGTACTCATCCATCAAATCCGTACAACGCTCCTTTTAGATAACGGATAAATACCTGTTAATACGACTGAATGAGGAAACCATCATGGAGACTTACCGATTACATCGCGGCAGGCTTATCGACCATATCCAGCTTGTGGTAAATGATTTCGAGGCTAGCAAAGCGTTTTATACAGCCGTGCTGGCGGTCCTTGAGATCCCTGTAGTGAATACCTACGACGATTATTTTTGGGCTGATGAGCTTGTTGTTTCATCCATTAATAGCCCCGGTTCCGCAGGTAAGCCGACAGGACGCCATCATCTGGCTTTCCAGGCAAGGGATCGTGAGACGGTGGATGCTTTTTACCAGGCGGCGCTGGCACACGGCGGCAGTGATAACGGAGCGCCCGGTGAGCGAACTTATCACCCGGGGTACTACGCGGCCTTTGTACTCGATCCCGATGGTAACAACATCGAAGCGGTTTACCATGGCGAGGGGGAACGCAGTGCGGCATCGGTGGAGATTGGCTTCAGTCTTTAAGCATAACGACCTCCGGGCAGGGCCGTATTGGGCGGTTGGCATTAAGTCAGACCAGCAGCCAGCCCAGGAATTCGCCATATCGAAGCCCTCATAATAATGAGGGCTACATAAAATAAATTCAGTGTTGTAAATTCATTGCGTATTCATTTTATAAAGGAATAACGATGGGAGCCATTAACGAGATAGATATTGCAAAGCTGGTATTGCTACCCGCGGTTTTATATGTGGCTAAAAAGATCATCGACTGGGCGGGAAAAGTGATGTCCAGCCCGCCAGCAAAGCGAAAAATTCGCTTCGAAAAGGTACCTATTGAAACGAAAATAGAGGTGCTGAATAAAATCGCTGAGATAGCGAACGCTGACATACCCGACACTAAACTCTCGAGGACGCATCAGACAGTACAAATAAAGTTTTTGTATGAGCAGATCGGGATTACTCTTCCTGTCTGGCACGCCCATCAGCTGATCGCTTTTATCGCTGATAAAAATATCGGCTCATATGATATACGATTAATAAGTTTCCTTAAAAACCCATCCTTATATCGTTGTGAAGAAAATCATTTTTCTGTAGATGCTAAAAAAATTAAAAATTTTCACATCGTTAGCGGGTGTTTCTGGCTATTTTCAATCGTCATTTTTGCTTGCGCCTGGTGGACGACAATACAATCGTTACTGGCCAGCGGGGGCGTAAATTCGGTTATCGCATTTTCACTGTTTTACTTTATTTCCGCTATTGTGGTCACTGGCTTTATCTTGAGCCAGGTTGGAGAAACCTGGCAAAGCGCCAGATTCGCCAGGCTGTTTGAAAGGTGGTGTGAGGATGAAGCGGGGGTGGAAAGTGGGGAGCGCGCTGTGCTAGCCACATCGGAGCCAGAAGAACAGACGCCTCAACAGGAGGTTTTCAAATGATGAAATGCAGATACAAAAAAGTATTTTAGTGGACTGATTGGGGGATTTGGTGCGAAGGCCGGACTCGAATTTTACACCCAATAGACTGATATCAATATAGTTTATAAAGAGGAATAAATAGTTATACCCGCACTTGTACCCACAAGTTAAAATCCGTACAAAAAATAGACATTGCGAGTGGGTATAAAGCCATATCAGTAGAACACCGATATGGCTATCAAAGCAATATTCACGCAGGCAAGAAAGTTATCTTCAGAGGAATCAATTCGTATCCACTCAGAAAAAAGTCAGATCTAGCCGAGATATGAACGTTAACATTAACCTTACTTTGCTATGCTAGTTCCCATGGCAAATCTCTGCGTCTATTTACTGGTTTCAGAGTACCCTCGTTTCTCAACTGTTGAGCGGCCCAACGAATGTCATATTGCCACGTATACAACATATCGCCCGAATCTCTAAGCTCAGCCTCGTAGCTGTCCCATACATACTTTGAGACTTCACGTGGCCAAGCACTACCACCCCGTTCCTGAAGACACTCGATGATCCATTTTTTCATACTTTCCCTAGTTACAATCATTTCTCCTAACCTTCACTTGTTGATCGATACATCGCAATACTAGCATTGACAACTTCTGGTACAAGGTGGGCAGAATCTAAACGCTTGTAGTCTGCTATGAGCGAGAAGCGGACACTATGACTGCATGCAATAGTGATGCGTGAAAATACTATTATTAGAGTGCCTTGAAGATCAGTGGCGATTCAGTTTAGCGGCAGAGGTCCGACTCAGCAGCAAAGTGAGCCCCAATGGATTTAGATGATGATATTAATTTTGTGCCGGTCGGTCTCTCCTACCACTCCAATCATACTATTTACTGTACTTAACTAATCGAAGACTCACCCATAAGTTATACCGGCGAGCCCCAACTTTCACTCTTCTATATTATCGAACCCACCTTCGATATACCATTTTTCTGCCAAGAGTTTTTTGTAAAGAGCATATTCCCACGAATCTGGTCTACGATGAACAGTTTCAAACATATGTTCAACTTCTTCTTTAACAGAAACCCAATCTTTAGTTGTCAGGAAACTGGAGAATGTATTTTTTAAATCTCCCAACTTTACCAATGCGTTGGAAGAGTAAAGCTCATTCAGTTTTAGCTTTGTAAAATGGCTATGAAGCTTTAGCCTTACTTTTTCATCATATTGTTTATTTGGTAGGCAAATGAAATCTATTTCTATTGGGTCTTTACTTAGAAATATCATTTCAAACCATGTTTCTTTCGAGAAGTCGTCATAATATGGATGTATAAATTGCTTTTTAAGCGAGTTAGGCATTGTATTTTTTTTAGCTTCATTACACCTAGAGCAAATTGGGACAAGATTTTTTGTAAATACAGAAAAAGCATAATAAGTTTGCTTTGGGGCGTGATGGTCAATCGCTGTCACTATGCTTTCTGAGCACATAGGGCATTTTTTATATGGTGAAGATGCTAGCAGTTTATCGTAATAATCTCTACAAATAGCACCTTTACCTACCAAATGCTGAGAGTATAACGACTTCATTAACGCATCATTGAATTTACCCAAAGCATTCGATCTTTGCAGTTTTACAATGTCACCACTTTGAAGAAGAGTATGATAGTCATTATACAAACCCTTTATTAATGGCATTACCGCGTTGTAGTCATATAATGTGATTTTTTCATGTGCAATTGCGCATTTTTTAAAAATATCCAGATCATCAAATGCTGGAAGAGTTAAATGTATCATTGTTAACTCTCACTCTTTTTAATACGAATCAGTGAGCGAGCTAGGGCCCTTGCTTCTCCGCCTAACTTCTCATCAAAATGCTTATTCAACGCATCGAAATCACTATAAGCCTCAGATGCATCAGTAATCATCTTATAAAAACCTGTATTTACTACTTCGTGACTGAACACTTCCCTTGTTAAGGTACCAACATTCTCTCCAAAAGTTTCAATCTGTGGTCTATTTGCGCTTACATACTTACCCGTCCTGTTTAAAATCCAGGCACAATCTGAACGAACCTCCTGAAGTACAACGGGTGAGTGTGTCGCTACAATCGCTACACCATTCCTTTCACTCATCAAATGTGAAATTGCACGAATATATGCAGATATAAGAGGTGGGTGCAAGTGAGCTTCAAGCTCATCAATAAGAGTTAAAGAACGATCTTCGGTAACTTCGATTAACTTAGTGATACTGATTAATGTTACTAAATGTCCAGAGCTAAATTTATTTAGAAATCCACGTACCTTATCGCTCCAATCCTGAGCTGTATCATCTATGATAAGCTCTGCGAGGTTAGATATTCCAATTTCCTTAAAAAGAGGATCATTTTCTAAAATTAGAAGACAGTCCTTCCATCTTTTTCTTCTCGCGCCGACGAGACATTCTCGCATACTTTCACAGAAATCTTTATGTAAGGTATCGAACGATTTTGGTATTAGTTTTCCATTAACTCGTTCCATCAGACCAATATATTCATACTTTAAGCCGCTGGGTATTTCGCTCGGAGCCACAGGACCAAATTTATCGAAGGGACTATAGGAAAGAAGAGTTAGTGATGTAAAATATTCCGGTTTACTAATCCATTCACCAATATCGTTAGGCACTTGCAGAAGTCCGACGTATTTATCCTCCAGTGCCTTATTTCTTATAACGCCTTTTATAAACCCAGAAAATAAAGTTGTTTTACCAACTCCATTTCTTCCTATTATTGCATGTATATTGCTCGGTGGCATTGTATTCGGAACCACACCAAAACTTAAACGAACTTCTTTATCTTCATGGTCAGTAAAGGGGAATAAATATGAAAATCTGAATTCGTTATTATTTTCGTGCCCTTTTGCAAGATTATGCAAACTATCAAATATATGTCTTTCGCTTATTTCTCTAAGAACAGAATGAATCATAGCAGGGTGGGTTCTGAACTTACGATAAATATTCAAGTCATAAGAAATATCTCTCATCCCCTTGAGAATGGCCTTTTTAACACCGGGAGATAATAAGTTTAGAGTTTCATAATAGTTTTCAGTTTGACCTAATGAAAAATAATCATCAGAGAATCCTTCAGATACATCATCAACTATCGGTTTACAATACGAAATTTTTTCTTCGCTCGATACACACTCTGATTCTGGCTTCATTCGATCTTGGCCAATTTTCACCTCTCCTATTGTGTTATAACGCCCTTGATTATCACTGTAAAGAAGAAGGTACTTAGTTTCCCAATAATACCAATCATTCCAACTACTTTTCATTAAATAAACTGTATTACCAAGACCAACTTGAGGTAGTATATCAGCTTTTACAAATTTCAATTTTTTACCCCCCATCAATATATTTTGAAAAAATAAATTATACAAAAATACATAATTTTCCGCTACCAACAATTTATGTAGGGTTAAAATTTTTAATTTTTTGACTACAAAGCGGGCTTTCTCGTTAGTTGACCATAAAATCATCGCTCAGCTCATAACCAAAATTATCATCGTCTTCGTCACCGCCCTCAATAGATGGCCATTTCACATACCACCCGGCAAGCTCGGCACTGCGAAGAACAAAATAGCTGTCTGCTTCGACGGTGTTAACGGTTCCGGTTGCTGAATCTTGGCGCAAACTACGTATAGTTTCCGCTACCTCATCCAGCTTGACGTCGTCGGTAACATTGAGGACCAGTTCCACTTACCCTCCAGACCGTCAGGGGGAGTGATCTTAATGGTTTTCATCATGCAACTCCTTTAGGGGTCAGTTTGGATATCGGAAATTTTTGTACGTGAAGCGCATTATTTAACCAATGGTGGTGCGTAAGTGGTTGATTTAACGCCAGTGACTATCGCTTTTAGGTTTTCGCTCTTAAATAAGTTATCCGATTAGACAAAATCGATGGAAAACTGTTAACTGTTAATTGCGCGGGAGTAAACCTCATTGCTATATATAAGCCTGTTCGAAAGACAGGCTTGCCGTACAACAATTTCCGATATCCAAATTGCCCCTGTAAAACTCAGCTTACCTGTAAATTTATCTTATAAATAAGGACTGCTCTCCAAAGATTAATACATCAGCGGCGTTAGAAAAGTCCGCTCCTAGCACGAAGCGGACGCTAAGCCACCGTTTATAGTCATCTTGGTAAAGACTATGCCGATAGCAGATGAGTAAGTAACATTAGCCAGACAGCCACGGGCGACAGACATAGCGTCGCCGCCTGCGGAGTTATTGCAGGTAGAGTTTTCATATTTGCTCTTGTGAAAGTAGCTAACGATGAGTGGGGTAAATGGCGATGTATACGTAGCCGTAACTGCCAAGTGTATCGGCTTCGCAGGTGAAACCATTGTGGTACAGGGTGACACAGTGGGCATGGCGAGGATTCATTTCACCAGTAGTCAACATCGACTCCATCTGGCTGATAAAATGTGGGAATACTTCATCCAACTTCAAAGATTCTGCGTTACTGAATTCACCGGTAATGCTGGCCCGGTCAACCAGATAGTGCAGCCGGTTTCCCCCCTGTACCAGACGAGCGCCAAAGCAAGGCGTCACATTACGATTCAGCCCCCACTGGAGAAATGAATCGTTCTCTGAGTCTGTAGATTTCATTGAAGTACCCTCATATCCAGCCTCGCTCTGCAAACGACACAATACCATCTGAACCGACAACCAGATGATCGAGAATGTTCACATCAACCAGTGCTAACGCTTCTTTAAGCCTGCCCGTAATGTTGCGATCGCATTGGCTGGGCTCCGGATCACCGGATGGATGGTTATGCGCCAGCACGACAGCTGCAGTATTGAAGCGAAGCGCTGACTTCACTACCTCACGGGGATGGACCTGGACATGGTTAACCGAACCGGCAAACAGCGTTTCGCTCTCCAGTAAGCAGTGCTGGTTATCGAGATAGAGCACCATAAACACTTCCCGCTCCTGTCCGGCCAGCTGTAACCGAAGCCAGTCACGGGCTGCCGTACTTGAAGTAAAGGATATGCCGGGCTGGCGCAGATATTTATCCAGCAGGTTGATGGCACGACGAATGGTGCGTTGGGCATAGGGGGTTAATCCGGAGGTCGCGGGGAGCAAACAACCATGCTGGGCCATAATCGCCAGTGGAAAGAGTTCAGGCTGAGATGACAGCGGGGATAATGCGGTATTCATGTTCGGTATCCCTCAGTCGATGAGATGCATAATGGCGCTGCATTCCGGATGGTTCAGCGCGTAGTCGCGTAAGCGATAATAGTGTTCAGTCATCGCGTCACACTCGGTGCGGCAAGCGTGGTGGCTGTATGCCATCAGGCAGGCGACTATCCCTGCCGCTTCTCCAGTAAGTTCCGCGCCGTTGCCATTCATCGGGTTGAACAACGTCCATTTCTCACCGTCAGGCTCCGGAGCCATAAATGCGCCGCTATTGTTGAGTGTGTAAAAACTCCAGACGCCGCCGCTGTAATCAGCGCACAGGCGCTCCATCCAGCCGAAGATTTGGGGCTCAAGGGTTATCCATTGTGGGATGGAGCCAAAGTGCTGCGGCCAGAAGCCGATGCGTAGCTCGTCAGGGACCACCGAGGCAGTAATTGCTGCCTGCTCAGCGAACTCAGGGTTTTGTGTATCCATTAAACTATCTCCTTATGCGGGAACGGTTGTTTAACGCCCGAAAAATTCGAGCATGTTTTCTGCCATAACCCACAGGGCGCGATTAAGCTTCACATCGCCGTCAATGCCGGTAACAGCACGTGTGCGGTTGCTTTTCCCCTGAGCGGTTCGCCCTGACAGACCACCTTTTATCAGGTTCTCCTGCACACGCTGGTAGACGGTCCACAGGTCATCGCTGTAGTCCTCCCGACGACGAGGGGTCAGCAACTGCGATACCGTGACCGGCTGGTGGCCCTCACCAAAGCGATATTTCAGCGCGGCATTTGCCAATGCGTGTCGGGCTGGTGCAGGCAGCGCCAGCGACTGCATTGCATCGCGTTTCTCATCCACCCGGTCAAAGACCCCGAGCACCTCGTAAGCCCCTTCAATCACCTTCTCGACGACATTACCTTTATGCGGTACCCGCACTTCTCCGAATGACTGGCCGCAGACCAGGCCGTTGGTACAGACGCCGCGAAACAATCCTGGCAGCATCTGGTAGCTTGATGAGCCGTCATGGCTGTTAAGCAGAATGATTTCCGGTACCTGATGGCCGGTCAGTTGACCGGCGCGACGCAGGCGAAGCATGTGTTTGGTGTGCTCCCGCTTGCTCTGGTCGCGAACTTTTGCCTGGCAGGCAAAGAACGGCTCAAAGCCTTCCCGCTGCAAACTTTCGAGGATGGTGATGGTCGGGATATAGGTATAACGGTCCGAGCGCGATTCATGTTTGTCACTCCCGAACACGCTGGGGACATGACTCATCAGTTCTTCGTGGGTCAGAGGCCGGTCACGGCGTATCTGGTTTATACGGCCAAAGCGGCTGGCTAATCGCATGGGTAACTCCTTATCTGATAATGAAATAAAAAGGCCATGTTCCCGAAGGAACATGGCCTGTTGCTATCTGGTGTTGATGCGTAGCGGGCTGGAGAGGTCTGAAGTGTGAATAATTAATCGCTGTAGTGTGTGGTCCGGCACTCACTGAGGTCAGACAGCTCTTTTTGCGTATTCTTCAGACCCGGACTGAAAGTGCCTACTTTTTTATCGCTGACATAAACATCGAAATTTGCTGTCTGCCCCAGTGCGTCAATAAATGACACCCAGGCATTATCACCGTTTCGCCAGCCCAGGGATGACGGTAACGGATACTGGCTGTCATCCATCACCACGGTGATGTCGGTTCCGTCATCGTGAGAATCCAGCATCGTACCATTGGGCAGGGTTACTAATACGCCATGCTGCAGAATGTTTTGCTCATCCGGATTACCGGTGCAGTTGAGGTTAAAAATGACCTTCTCGGGGCTACTGATAATGTATTCCGTCACCCCCATCCCAAAACCACTCGTCCACATATTGGGAATAGCCTGTGCTGTTGATACAGAAGCCAGCATAGCTAATGTAACTATTACGTAAGGCAGTCTCATAATGTTGTCCTCAAATCATGTAATAAAGCTTTTGTTGTTTAAAACAATAAAGTAATGAAAAAACAGTTGGATTATTTTATTTGTTTGTAGCGAAACGCTTCTTTTCCGGCATAAATCCCGACAAGATCGTCATAACGAGGGTCCTTTTTATTCGGGCGGAACGTTACTTTCATATCGGGACTGCACATATCCTTCATGGTGAGATTGAATTCTTTACCTGGCGTAATGGTATACCCTGTTGCCACATCGTCTTTACTGGGAGTGATCCACCCCCATATTCCCCCCGGACAATCTCTGGAAGGTTTCGAGCGAACAACAATAAACCATCCCATTGAATCTACTTCCGTCGCTGTACACAGTTTTCTGACCTGTCGATGGGCATCACACCAGAATATATTCCCACTTTTATTATTCACTGCCGCAGGCAGGAACCCGCTATAAGGACGTGCTGCGTGAGCATTACCTGCGATAAGTAAGGGGAAAAACATGACTGGTAGTAAAGACAATAATTTCAATTTTTTCATTAGATTAACCTTACATTCAATTGTGGAGACCATCTCTAATCAGTTTGTCCGGATTGCCCCCGACTTTCTGATGGAGAAAATGAATTCAGCGACTGCTGAATAAAACGGAAATGAGGTAAGGCAGAGATAAAATGTTTGTCCTCCGACAGCTGATAGAGAAGCTCACTGCGAATAAATGTTTCCCGCGATGGCATTACCAGATGAATCTCATCCAGCCGGAAGACACGTAATTGCCTGTTATGTTCAGCGACAAGATACCAGTAACCGTTAAGAGCGATTAGTCGGTAAGGTGCGATGGCCTCATGACGCTCCCCTTCAGTCAGAACGGTGATGCGCTGACATCCCGAAATAGCTCTGACCAGCCTGTAGAAGCAGAGCTTTCCTGCCGGGGGATGAGGTCTGTCCTGATGCCATACCAGACAGGGTCGCTCATCACAGTCCAGCAGGCTGCTGACCAGTCGCCGGTCAAAGCCCGGGAAAACCCCGGCCAACCCTGTGCGGTGAGCGAAGGTCAGAATATCTATTTCCTGCCGCGTACTGTGAATATCTGAGCGCAGACTGCACTGCCCCTGGTAATAATCCAGGTCGAGATACATCAGACGTTCCCGAAAGTCACGACGTAACGTGCGCTCTGACACCCCAAATTCAGTTGCCAGTTTGCGAATAAACAGAGTTTCACCGGACACCAGACGGCTGATAATCAACGACAACCTGACGGCAAGCCGGTCATGTCGCCGCTCCTGAAGCGTCATGAAAGATTTCTCCTGAGAAGTTAACTATCTGAATTAATAATGATTACTTTAAAGGAAGGGGTGGACAGGGTATGGACAACATCGGAACTATTTTTTATGAGCAGCCCGGCCTTATGAGCGCTCGTCTGACAGATAATGATGCTTCTCCTGATTTAGTTGATGATAAAACGCAATGGAAAGGACGTGTCCACAATCAACAAATCATTAACAACCAGTTCATCATTCGCAGAGAAAATTGCGATATCAGAAGAATATCCAGTCCCAGACGGCCCGAGCGGCCGACACCACCGCATCACGCACGCTACGAATCACCGTTTTCAGCGATGCAGACATGAACGAAGATGATTCTACGGTATCGAAAACCCGGCTCACAGCTTCACCGAAACTGTCACGGGCCTGCGACTTTACCGGCTCTGTGCAGAATCTCCCTTGCAGTTGTGTCACCAACGGGCTGGTGGCGCGGTCAGGCAGACAGCGCATCATGGTTGCCACCATCTCCTCCACGCCCCAGCCGCTGCAGGCGGATACCACGCAGACCGGGTGGTGCGGCTTAAACATTGCGGTAATGGCGGTCTGCTTTTCCTGAAGATTTGTCCGTTGCTGCGCTGAAGGCGTGCTGGTTCGGGTATCCCATTCGTGACAGGGTTCGATTTTGTCGGCCTGGTTCAGCACGAACAGCACCTGCTGCTGGTAAGGCTGCATCACACCGCGCCAGAACTGCTCGTCCACCGACAGCGCCCGGTCGTCGGCCTTGATGACCCACAGCACCAGGTCCAGCTCCGGCAGCATACGCCGGTACAGGGCGCGGTATTCCTGATCCCGTTGTCCGTTTTCTCCCACACCCGGTAAATCAACAATCACCAGGCTGTGACGACCGCTGCGCAGCCGGAAGCGCAACACGTCACGGGTACAGGCATTCACATCACTGACGGGAGAGACCTCTCCCCGAAAGAGTTCGTTACAGAGCGAGGACTTACCGGCACCACTCTTTCCCATGATGCCAATCACCGGCTCGTAGTGGGTGAGGTTCTGAATACGTTCAAGAATAAGCTGGCGAAGCGTATCGGGAAGCGACGCCAGCGGTTGTTCCAGGGCCTGAAGGCCGTGAGGTTTAGTCATACAGGGTTCTCAGCGTGAAAAATAAAAAATCCCCGCGCACCGGTCAGGGAGGCGGGGGATTCACGGAGATAATATCTGTCTGAAATTATTTTGAATGAAGCTTATTGCCACCATCATATTGCTTTATGATTGCCGGGATTTACTCTTCGCATCATTAAAAGCATTGTTAATCAGCTCGTTAAGGATTTCCTTCGGTATGGTTTTCTCTACGTGCGCAATATACTCAAGTTTTTTTTGAGCCGCTTTGGTCAACTTCACAGCGGCTGGTTCCTTCGCTCTTCTGACTCTTCTTTCCTTTTGCTCCCATGCACTTTTAAGCTCATCAAGCAGGATAGTTTTGTGTTCAAATTCTACCCTGTCCGGATCGAGACCGCCCGAAAGGAGTTTTCCTGTATTACGTTTCGGATTCTTTTCCGTTAAATACTCTCTCTGAATCATTGTCCAGCCTTTCCAGTTATCGAATGTTGCCACAAGAAAATGCCACTGCTGAATATGGTCACGAGCGAGGAATGGAACACCGATACATCGCTTATGCATTTCGTCCCAGAGCCACTGGCAATGCTCTTTGTTATTACTATTGAGCCAGGCAAAAGGAAATGGATATCTTTTCCGACACTCACCCCACAACAGGGTAATTCTGTCTATTATCTTTAGCCTTTGATTATCATCCTGACATGTAAAATATAAAATATAAATGATACTGTAGAGGCTGTTTTTTATTATTTCCTCTGAGTGCGGGTTAGCTATACCATTTGCAAACAATATATCTGCTGGCGGTAATTTACTGACATTACTATCATTATTAACTCGTTCTTTGGTACAGAGATTAGTATTTCCCCTCTGACTATCTTCAATAAATATATCTTCTTTAGCTTCATTTTTAATGCCAGGAAGTTCGTCAATGCGTTTTTCTAATTCTTCGAGTATATCCGCTGATAAGGGTAAAAATTCAGGTTCTGCCTGCTTTAATGGGGTATCAGAATGAAATGTTATTTTGCCCAGGAATTCTTTTTCTGATGCTGATAATTCGCTTAAATTTGTGCCGTCCGCTTTTTTATTACCCGGCACTGTCCATAGTGGATATTCCGTAATCAGATGGAACAGAAAAAAGTGACACGCCCTCTGTTCTTTTTTTAACCACCTCAGTTCTTTTTCCAGTCCCCTGAGAGTTTTATATTTTCTATTTGATCGATTCTCATTCTCAATTTCTTTTTCTGATTTCTCTTTCATTGTCATATATTAAATAATTATCATTTGTATTTGTGTTGATTTAAGTGAATTTTAACATCAACAAAATAGTGAAAACAGTACAGATGATCACATAGTGAAAGCAAACATTAAACAAATAAAATATGATTAAAAAGCATAATAAATCCGTAGGGTATTTTATGGTTTAAACAACGGTGGAATGGGCTTTGCAGCTATTTTTTTACGGATTTTTACATCGTATTGTCAGCTTTGGTTGCTTTGTTTTTTCATTTCTGGCTTTACGGAAAAAGATCGTGGTAAGTGGCTTCTTCTTGCGTAGGTATTTGTTTGAGCGGGCCCGGGCGTGTGGTCACAAAAAGGTTATGAAACGAGGTGACCACTTTCTGCAGTTGACCGGAGGCGACAGGAGGTCAATGTACCTCGCTTTTTTTACGTATCAGCCCGGTAGGTATGTCGGAGCAGTGGTCGTTATCAAACTTCACTAATCCGGCTTACCTTTCTTAACCGGAGATACGAATCATGACTACCCGCCCCTCACTGACCGAAGACCAGTTCGTTGACATGGCATTTATCACCAGTCTGCTGCAAATGACAGATAAGTGGATTTATAAGCTCATTAAGGATGGAGTCTTTCCCAAACCCATCAAGCTGGGCCGAAGCTCCCGATGGTTAAAAAGCGAAGTCGAAAACTGGCTACAGGAACGAATCGATCAGTCCCGTAAATAACCTCCCACCAGACTAAACCCTCAGCAGAATAATGACTATCCGGTTGCTCCGGAGGTTTTCTGCTGTCTGTCATTTAAGCCAGAAGGAATATGAACATGAAAGATTACAAGCCTCGTTACGAAGAACTTTATAAATGTTACCAGACCTGGCTGACCGATTTTACGAAGCTGACGGTCAGATCGGGTATGTGCCACCAGAATATATATCATCACCATACCCTGACGGTTGGTAGCCTTAAGTTTCCGGGAGAGGAAGAGGTTATTGCTGTTGTTCCCCAGTGTCTGCACCGGATTATTTATGGCAGAGCAGCAGCCCCACTGACTGTTAATGATGACCTGATCGTCAGTTTATTTACCCAGGAGCATCTGCTGGC
Source organism: Klebsiella sp. MBT K-1 (assembly GCF_002556465.1). Classification (NCBI taxonomy): domain Bacteria; kingdom Pseudomonadati; phylum Pseudomonadota; class Gammaproteobacteria; order Enterobacterales; family Enterobacteriaceae; genus Klebsiella; species Klebsiella sp. MBT K-1. The sequence continues at coordinate 31,262 of NZ_PDEL01000018.1, forward strand.
TCACCATCCCATGCTGGAGGGGATTTTGCTGTCTGAGTGCGTGCGTTTAAAACAACGCCCTCTGGCAAATAAGCTCATCAGTTTGTTCCGCCAGTTCAGCGGTAGCGAGCTGCGTCTGAAGCTGGTCTGGCTTTGCTGGTACGATTTGATGCTGGGTAATTGCCTTGATGACTGGACCGACAACCTCAGGTTCAAAAAAGACAAAGAGATGGATATCTGGATCAATAACCGACAGGCGGAAAACCCTGCGCTGACCAGCCTGATGGACGAGTACGTCTGCTTTGCGTGGCGAACGACAGCTGAACCGCTGCGTTAGGCTTCATCCATAGTCCTGCAAGGGATTTGAGGGTTATTGGGGAGTGAAAATTAATTTAGGTTAATTAATATAATTAATAGGCACTCCCTTTTTACAACCATCCCCTAAATCCATGCAGTTCCCCCAGCCATGGCCCTTGCTGAAGGCCTGGCGTATTCCACTGGCTGGCCCTCGCCAGCACTAAAGAAACTCATCCTATGCAAAACAAACAACTGATGGGAGCCAGACTGGTTTCTACAGTCACTCCTGAACAACCATATCGACAAACTGGTAGAGCGCTATTCCTGCCTGCGGGCATTCCGAACAGATCTGTTTTACCAGGATCATACCGCTAAGTATTTCCTGCAGGATCACCAGCAGCTCGAATGGGATATCCGAAAGCTGATGAACCGTATGATGCAACCCGAAGCGGTGGTCGGTTTCTTTTGGGTTATCGAATGGACTGAAGATCACCACTACCACGCTCACGTTGTCTTCTGGCTGGATGGCTGTAAAACCCAGAACACATATCCCTGGGCTCAACAAGCAGGTTTGCACTGGAGTGATATCACTGAGCGGGAAGGCTGGTATCACCGATGTGAGTTTAAAGAGCATTACACGGCCAATATCAATATTCCGGTGCGTTACAGCGATCCGGGCAGTATCGCCAATATCCGGCAGGTGCTGGCGTATATGGCCAAAGTTCAACAAAAGCAGGGGCTGCCGTTGTTTGGTTGCAATGAGGTCCCTGAGCGACCAGCAACCGGACGACCACGCAAGACTGACTTCTGAGTCAGTCTGTTTTTTACGTCAGCAATTCATAGTGTGACAACCACTCCGCAGTTCCCCTTTCAATCCCCTTAATCCATTCAATCGCATGGCGTCTGTTTGCCCTTCAAGGACGGCTTACGCCTGCCTGCAGGAACATGACTATGTTTGCTAAATCCTTTATTGCTCTCGACGGTAACGGTCGCCTGACCGGAGCTCGTACTGCGCAGACAGCGCCTTACGATCGCTATACCTGCCATCTGTGCAACAGCACAATGCAATACCATCCTGAATACGACACCGAACGCCCGTGGTTCGAACACACCGAAACGGGTCTCACCAGCAATGGTCGACAGCATTGTCCCTATGCCAATCCGGATGCGGGTGAAATGCACCTTGTTAGACGCCTGCAACTCATCCACTGCAATGCCGCTCCCAAGGCCAGTAAAGCCGATTGGCACTGCTCACAATGTGCGATCGATTACTATGGTGAACGCTATTGTCTGACCTGTAGCACCGGAGACTTCAGCCAACCAACAGATGCAGCATGATGAAAATATAGAAATACTTTATCACCACCAACGGGATCATTACATCACCGTTGGGCATGCCGCCAGTACAGAAGTCAGTGTCTGGAACTGCACACAATGTTGATGTGGTCTAATTCTGCACGCAGGCTCACAGCAGGAACAACGCAATAGCTAGAACTCTTGTACTCGTGAAAGTAAAATAAGGTATCTATCTTATCCCGTCCTATCTGAATGGTATAAAAATGTATTCAAATCATCAGTGTCTCTATCTGGCACAGTGGTTAACGTTAAGCGGCAAAGCCGAGGACTCACTTACACAGACCATCGCCAGCGCGCGGGTTGATATGAACCCCCATCAGGTAGAAGCAGCGATGTTTGCACTAGCATCTCCTTTATCTAGTGGCGTTATCCTAGCCGATGAGGTCGGGCTGGGGAAAACCATTGAGGCCAGCCTGATTTTGGCGCAAAAGTGGGCAGAACGACGCCGGAAATTATTGCTTATTGCTCCGGCAACGCTGCGTAAGCAGTGGAGTCAGGAACTTGAAGAGAAATTTTCATTACCTTCGCGGATTATCGAAGCAAAAAGCTTCAATCAAATGATCAAAGAGGGATGTGGTAATCCATTTGACATTGAAAACGCAACTGGGGAGGCTGCGATATGTATTTGTTCATACGAATTCGCTTCCCGTAAAGAACATGAATTGGCCCGTATCCCATGGGATCTGGTCGTCATGGATGAAGCCCATAAACTGCGAAATATCTACAAGAGCGATGGCGCTAAAACGGCCAAAAAGCTCAGTAGTGCATTATCTGGCAGGAAAAAAATTCTGCTCTCCGCTACGCCGCTTCAAAATAGTATCCTTGAGCTTTATGGTCTGGTTTCCGTTATTGACCCACATTTTTTCGGCGATTTGGCTTCGTTTAAGGCCCGTTATTCTCGGCAGAATATTGACGATGCAGAATTAGCGTTATTAAGGGTACGTCTGAATAAGATCTGTAACCGTACGCTTCGCCGACAGGTTCAGCAGGAAGGTGGTATCAGTTTTACCCGCCGTCATTCAATAACCGAAGATTTTCGCCCGACGGATGAAGAAGAAGCTCTCTATAAACAGGTTTCCTCTTATTTGCAGCAAGACGATCTACTGGCAATCAAAAGTGGTGCACGTCATCTAGTAACATTAGTCATTCGCAAAATTCTGGCCTCATCGTCCACTGCGATTCAGGGAACGCTGGAGACTATGATTCATCGTCTAGAAAATAAAATGCCGGTCTTAGATGCCCTGACTGATTATGAAAATTATGATGATTACAGTGATGAAGAAGGTATCGAGGATGAAGATACCATCGATCCTCGGGCTCTACAGGCAGAAATCGATCAGTTAAAAAGTTATAAAACGTTAGCGGCATCTATAACTAAAAACGCTAAGGCGGAGGCATTGTTAAGCGTTCTTAGTCGGGCTTTCAAATTCACAGTAGAACTGGGTGGATTGCGTAAAGCAGTCATTTTTACCGAGTCCGTGCGCACCCAAACCTGGCTAGCGCAACTGCTTTCAGACAATGGGTATGAAGGCGAAGTCGTGTTGCTCAACGGCAGTAACAGCGATGCGGCGTCTCGCAAGATTTATAGTGACTGGTTGGAGAAGCATCAAAACTCTGGCCGGGTTTCCGGTTCGCGTACGGCGGACATGAAGGCGGCGCTGGTCGAAAAATTTAGGGACGAAGGCACTCTGATGATATGTACCGAGGCCGGTGCAGAAGGTATCAACCTTCAGTTCTGCTCTCTGTTAATCAATTATGACTTACCTTGGAACCCGCAGCGGGTTGAGCAACGTATCGGGCGTGTTCACCGTTACGGACAAAAGCACGATGTTGTAGTGGTCAATTTCATTAATAAAGGCAACCGGGCCGATCAGCGTGTCTTTGAACTATTGAGCCAGAAGTTCCAGCTTTTTGAAGGCGTGTTTGGTGCATCCGATGATATTCTGGGATCGATAGAGTCGGGCGTTGATATTGAACGGCGTATCCATGAGATTTACCAGCACTGCCGCTCCGACGAGCAAATAGAACAGGAGTTTAATCAGCTCCAGGATGAACTCAAAGAGCAGCTGGAAAACCGGGAGAATGAAACCCGGCGTTCCTTATTTGAACATTTCGATGTAGATGTCGTCCGAAATCTAAAAACTCGACGCACAACGACCCTCGCACAGTTAAACGTTTATCAGGAAAATCTGCTGCTGCTAGCGGAAATGTTTCTAAGTGACAATAGCGATTTCCAGCACTCTGAAACTGGTTTTCGTTCCTCGGGAAAGTATTATGACGTTAGCTGGCCTGTTGCGGATGAAAAGGATGCAGAATTTTTCCGACCTAATCAGGGATACGGAAAGCAACTGATTGATGAGGCCCTACATGAGGGAAAAGACCTTTCCACATTGCCAGTTTGTCAGAAACTCCATTTCATCTACCAACCCAAGGCAGGACAATTGGCTGATGTAAAATTGCTTTGCCAACAATCAGGGCAGTTGTTACTAGCAAAAGTCAGTATTGGAAATCAAGAACAACAACGAGAGCAGCTACTTGTCGCTGCCGTAACGGAAAATGGTGAGGTAGTGGCGGAAGAAACCGCATCCCGTCTGCTTCGCTTGCCGTTGTCAGAGGTAACATCAATCGAAGAACAGCCTGTGTTACCCACTTTAACCGCACAATGTGAGGTTTTACGGAATTCTTTTATCCAGCAGGTCGAACGTGATAACGAACTTTATTACAATGAAGAAGTAGAAAAACTTGAACGCTGGTCAGAAGATCGTCGCATCGCGCTGGACCTACGCATCAAACAGTTAGATGCAGAAATTAAAGAAGCGCGTAAAACCGCCCGCCAACTTCCTTCGCTGAAAGAGAAGATGGAAGCTAAACGCTCCCTAAAGGCACTAGAACGCGAGCGGGACAACATCATGTTGCAGTATCATGATGAAAAGAAAAAAATTGAGCAGGAAGAAGACCGCCTGCTGGAAGAGGTTGAACAAAAGCTGGCGACAGAGATAACGTCCAGTCAATTATTTGCGGTGAGCTGGACATTGAATTCACCTTCCGCATGAAGTGTTGTTGTTTCAGGAGTCAATAATGGCTAACGGTAAAGTATTAAGGCAGCTGATAAAAGCGGGCGCGACGGGCGACACTGCTACGTTCCGTCGCGTTTCAGAAGCCATTATTGATGAGGAACGTCAGAAACAGCACCATCTTCTGGCTAACGATCTGGAGCATATTCTTTATGGCGATCACATTGTTCAGGCTTCGCGTTCACCTACGTTGCCTCCGGCACCGGTAGACAAAGAAAGGGGGCTGCCACTGTTGGATCTACGGCAGCCGCAGCGCAGCCTCGATGAAATGATCCTTCCAGCTACCAGTGCTACAGTGATCGATGAGCTCCTTGAAGAGCACCGGCGTAGCGATGTATTGCATAGCTATGGGATGAAAGCAGCCAGTAAAATCATGTTCTTCGGGCCACCAGGCTGCGGTAAAACGCTGGCAGCGGAGGTCATTGCCTTTGAGCTGGACATGCCGCTGGCAATTGTCCGCCTTGATGTATTGGTATCCTCATTTCTGGGTGAAACAGCCGCAAATCTGCGTAAAATTTTTGATTTTATTGCCCAACATCCGCTGGTGGTCTTGTTCGATGAATTTGATGCAATAGGTAAAGAACGCGGCGACAGCGGAGAACACGGCGAATTACGCAGGGTCGTCAATGCTGTACTGCAAATGATGGATGCTTATCAGGGCAAAAGTCTAATTCTGGCGGCCACCAACCATGAACATATTTTGGACAGCGCCATTTGGCGTCGTTTCGATGAAGTGATTGAATTTCCTCTGCCAGATCAGACGCAGTTACGCGAGTTGCTGGCGTTAAAGCTACGCGGCATTCGCCGACAGTTTGAACTGGACGATAATGAGTTGTTATCCTTGCTTCATGGCAAAAGTGGTGCAGATATCGAACGCATCGTTCGCCGAGCCACTAAACACATGATCCTGCGTCATCAGGAATTCCTGACGCTGAAAGATTTAAAAAACGCGATGCAGCGAGAGAACGCCAGAATTCACCGATAAGGGACTGCCATGACGGCGAATTATCAGCATCTAAATATTTCCAAAGCCCCTCTTCAGAATGACCGACGGACCCGCAGAGTCAATATGCCTCGTATTCGCAGAGGCGATTTACGTCAGCATGGGCAAATGTTATTGAACCAGCTCCAGACTCTGCGCCCGATGCTGACGCAGGTACCAGGCAGCGCCGCTGATGGTCGATATATACTCAAGCTGAACTACAGCGGCACGATGAACTTTTCGGCATTGATACATCATGGCGTAGAGTTTGTCAGTCAGGAAAATAAACAAGTTTGCGTAGTCTTTAGTGACGAGCAAGGGCTGGCTACATTTGCAGAACATCTGTCATCCCTCGGTCTAGGTAATACAGAACTAACCTACAAACAGATCCTGGAGGCGCTTGACGGTATCGAGGGCTGGTCGGCGGAAGATCGCAAAAGCTGGGCTCTTCGGCGTTATGGTTTTCCTGTAGCGGAACGCTTTAAACTGGATGTAGAGCTCTGGCCTATCGAAGTTGCGCATCATCCCAAACGTATCGATCTGTATACACGTTTTGAGCACTGGTTACAGGAGCAGGATATTTCCAGGCAGGATAAAGTCAATCTGGACAGCCTGTTAATGTACCGGGTCGAGGTTTCACTCGCGCAAGCGGAACACCTATTAGCTCATCGGGACGTTAGGTTTATTGATTTGCCACCCTCTAGTGGCATTAGCTATCAACAAATTAACCGGGACATCAATACACTTCCAGCTCGCCTGAGCTCGCCAGCGGAAAATGCGACCAGGATATGTATTCTGGATAGTGGTATTAATACCAACCATCCTTTGTTAAGCGCTGCCATTGCTGAAAGCGCCAGCTTTATTCCCGATCAAGATGCGTTTGATGAACAGGGGCATGGCACTGCCGTTGCCAGTATTGCGCTGTATGGTGATGTTGAAGCTTGTAACCAGAGCAATTTCTGGCAGCCTCAACTATGGCTGTATAATGGAAAAGTACTGAACGAGCAGGCTGAATTTAATGCCGAAACTATTGAAGCTACGCTTGCAGCCGCTGTTGCATATTTTACCGATCTCGGCTGCCGCATTTTCAACCTGTCATTGGGAAACGCTAATGCTCCCTACGACGGCAAACATATCCGCGGTATAGCGTATTTATTAGATACGTTGTCAAGGCAGTACAATGTACTCTTTGTCGTTTCTGCAGGAAACTTCGCTGGTAGTGACGAGCCTCCGGTACCGCAAAGCAGCTGGCGGGATGAGTATCCTGATTACCTGTTGCATGAGGCAAGCGTTATCATCGATCCAGCTCCTGCACTCAATGTAATGACAGTGGGCAGCATCGCCAGGCATAACGCAACGCACGATGCACAACGAAGACCTGAGGATATTCAGCATCTCTGCCCGGCAACAGAAAATCAACCTTCACCTTTTACCCGACATGGTCCATCAATAAAAGGGGCGTTTAAACCCGACGTTATGGCACACGGTGGCAGTGTCGCTTCCAATGTGCGGCAAGGGCAATGGCAGGCGCATATGCGTGGTTTGGGTGTATTAAGTTGCCATCACCAGTTTCAGGGCGCTACCTTGTTTAAGGAGCTCAGCGGTACCAGCTTCGCCGCACCGTATATTACGCATCTGGCAGGACGCCTGTTAAACGAATACCCGGATATGTCCGCCAGTATGTTACGGGCAATGCTGGTTAATCATGCATCTGTCCCTCAGGCGATGACGCAGGCTTTCCCGCAGGCGATGCGAGAAAGTTATAAAAACGCACCTACAACGAGAAACCGCGAGATAGAACGTGAGGTAACGGGTTACGGCATCATCGATGAAGATGCTTTATACCGCTCTTCAGAATATGTGGTGGTCATGCGATGTGAAGAGCAGATAGAAAATAACGCCCATCAGTTTTTTGAACTGCCCTTCCCGGCTTCTTTTTTAAGATCGCAGCGATCAACCCGTGAAATCCGCGTGACACTGGCTTACTCACCTGCTGTACGTACAACCCGGATGGATTATACCGCCACAAGGATCAGTTTCCGGCTGGTTAAAGGCCGCTCGCTTGACGAAGTACAGGCCAGTTTTAATCACCAGACACAGAGTGAAACGGAAACCCGCTCCGATGATGCCCAAACTAACCGGGTTGTATCTGCTCAACAGCGGGAACGCGGTACGGTACAATCATCAGTATGGACTTTCCGTCAGCGTAACCCGAATGAAAAATGGTTTATCGTTGTAACCCGTCAGGATAGAGATTGGGGCGAAGCATTCAGCAGCGAGCAGGAGCCTTACGCACTGGTAGTGACCGCGACCGATCGTGATAACGAACAGGCTCAGCTTTATACACAAATTCAGGCGCAGATCCGTGAACAGGAACGCGCGCGAGCACGTATTGGATAAAAAATAGATTATGTCAACAAAGCAAAAATTAGAACTTAACTGGATTGGTAAGCATAAGCGTCCTCGTTTGGAGCCGCGTATTCTGCTTGAAGATAAGGAGTTATCTTACGGCGATGCGGATAATGAGAACCTGCTAATTCATGGTGATAACCTGTTGGCTCTAAAGGCGTTGGAGCAAAATTATGCAGGGAAAGTCAAGTGTATCTTTATCGATCCACCGTACAATACAGGAAGTGCATTTAAGTATTATGAGGATGGATTAGAACATTCTGTATGGCTCTGTCTGATCAGAGATCGTCTAGAAATATTACGCACATTACTATCTGAGGATGGTTCAATTTGGATCACAATAGATGACAATGAAGCGCATTACCTGAAAATTGTATGCGACGAAGTATTCGGAAGAAATAACTTTCAATGTGATATTGCTTGGGAAAAAAGATATTCGCCACCACCCGATACAAAAGGGTTTGGTTACGTGCATGACCATATTCTTTGTTATAGTAAATCAAACAATTTCCAAAGAAATTACTTGCCTATGACGGAAGATCAAACAGGTCGATACAAGAATCCAGATAATGATCTGAGAGGTCCATGGAAAGCAATGGACTATACATGTAGATACTCAGCTGACGAACGCCCAAACCTTTATTATCCAATAATAAACCCCAATACTGGTGAAGAGGTCTGGCCGAATAAAACTCGAGTTTGGGCAATGTCAAAAGAAGTGAATGCTCAGCATGTGAAGGAAAATAGATTATGGTGGGGAAAAAGTGGTAAGAATAAAGTTCCTGCACTTAAGAATTTTTTTTCTGATGTCAATCAGGGCATGATGCCAATGTCACTATGGAAGCATACTCTGGCAGGGCACACTCAAGAAGCAATGAAAGAAATGTTGGCTCTGTTTGGCAACGATCCATTTACAACACCGAAACCAGAACGGCTATTACAGATAGTACTTACAATCGCTACAAATAAAGGGGATCTTGTCCTCGACTCCTTCGCAGGATCCGGGACAACTGGTGCAGTCGCTCACAAAATGGATCGCCGTTGGATCATGGTTGAGCTAGGCGAACACTGTAATACCCATATTGTACCCCGCCTTAAGAAAGTAATTAGTGGAGAAGATCTAGGCGGTATTTCTAAATCTGTTAACTGGCAAGGTGGTGGCGGATTCCGCTACTTCCATTTAGCTCCTTCATTACTCAAAAAAGATAACTGGGGCAACTGGGTGATAAATAAGGAATATAACGCCGAAATGCTGGCAGAAGCCATGTGTAAGCATATGAATTTTACCTACGCACCAAGTCCGACTCAATACTGGAATCATGGTTACAGTACAGAAACTGATTACATCTATGTCACTACCGGTTCTTTGGCTTATGAACAACTCAAAGTTATAAGTGAAGAGGTGGGAACTGAACGCACATTGTTGATCTGCTGCAAAGCCTTCATGACCGAAGGGGCAGACTTTCCTAATCTGACATTGGTAAAAATTCCTCGTGCCATTCTGAGTAAATGCGAATGGGATCAGGATGACTATAGCTTTACGCTAAATGTACTATCTGATTCAGAACAACCTGGCGATATTGACTACGACGAAGATACTGAAGGCGAAGAATAATTATGAGCCAAAGCAACGCCATAAAAATTGCCAATCGAATTAGTGCACGACTGTCACTGCGCGATCCGCAGGATGAATCATTACGCATCTTATGCGATGTGCTCGAACAGCTCGGTCTCAGCAAAGATCCCGATCTTAATCGCTGGATTGAATTGCTACGTCAACAGTATCCCACAGTCAAAGGGTTTGAACGAGCCTTCCCTTCACTATGCTTTGCACTGGCTACGGGTGTAGGTAAAACTCGCTTAATGGGAGCGATGATTGCCTGGCTATACTTAACCGGACGCAGTCGCCACTTTTTCGTACTAGCTCCGAACTTAACCATCTATGAAAAACTTAAGATGGATTTTTTACCCGGCTCGCCAAAGTATGTTTTTCAGGGCATTCCTGAACTGGCACAAACACCACCGGTACTAATTACTGGTGATGACTATCAGGAAGGGCGAGGCGTTCGTCTGGATTATGCGATTGCTGAAAGCAAAACGGGTGATCTTTTTGGCAGCGAAACAGCTCCACACATTAATATCTTCAATATTTCCAAAATCAACGCGCTGGAAAATGCCAAAGGTGCAACTAAATCCAAAGTCGCTAAAATCCGACGCATTCAGGAATACGTCGGAGAATCTTATTTTAGCTATCTTGCAAACTTGCCCGATTTAGTTGTTTTGATGGATGAAGCCCACCGTTACTATGCTAGTGCGGGTGCACAAGCGCTTAACGATCTTAACCCAGTATTAGGTATTGAATTAACCGCCACCCCGAAAACCGTAGGTGCAAACCCACGTGATTTTAAAAATATTATTTATCACTATCCCCTTTCGCGTGCACTAAAAGACGGATACGTCAAAATTCCAGCTGTTGCTACGCGCAAAGACTTCCGTGCTGCCAACTACTCTGAAGAGCAGTTGGAAAAAATTAAGCTGGAAGACGGAATCCACCATCATGAATACGTGAAAACGGAACTAACCAGCTTTGCCAACAACACCGGTAACAAACTGGTCAAACCTTTTATGCTAGTCGTTGCGCAGGATACCGATCATGCGGACAGGCTAAAAGTACGCATTGAACACGACGATTTTTTCAATGGCGCTTACAAAGGCAAAGTAATCACCGTTCACTCGAACCAAACGGGTGAAGAATCAGAAGAAACTATGCAGCGACTTTTGGCCGTCGAGCATGACAAAGACACCGAAATCGTCATTCATGTCAACAAGTTAAAAGAGGGATGGGACGTTACAAATCTGTACACTATCGTTCCATTACGTGCTTCTGCCTCTGAAATCCTGACTGAGCAGACCATAGGCCGAGGACTGCGCCTTCCCTACGGCAAAAGAACCGGCGTCGAAGCCGTCGATCGCCTGACGATTATTGCCCATGACCGTTTTCAGGAGATTATCGATCGTGCCAATAACGATGACTCGATTATCAAGAAAGTTCTGTATATCGGGCTGGATGATGATGAAAACGGTATTCCAGAAGTAAAACCCCAGCAAATTATCGTACCATCAATGGCTGAATTCCTGTTGGGAAATCAAATCATTGATAATAATGGGTTGCAGGCTTGTGAACCTCAAGCAATATATCAGACAAACTCCATATCAAAACCGGTACTCAATACGGAAACAGAACGTAAAGTCGCAGAACTCACGTTTAAAGTGGTGTCAGAAGAAGCTAAACGGTTAACCAGCAGTCAGCAACTCAGCGCGCCAGAGGTGAAAGCAAACGTAACTCGACGGGTACAACAAGCCTTGCGTGAATGGGAAGTGACTCAACATCAAATCTCATCGTCTTCGGATCAACTCGATTTGACGGAAATGATTGAAGAGCAAGTTGAACAGCCAAGTTTCCTTTCAATGGAGGATACGGAAGTTCAGGAGTTGGTCGGGACGATCACCGAAAAACTGATGGAATATACTATCGATATTCCTCGAATCGTGGTTTTGCCAGAACGTGAAGTCAATTACGGGTTTAATGATTTCAACCTTTCCGGATTAGATCGCATTGCGCTCAAACCCGGCAGTAAAGAGCTCTTACTCACGCATCTGGAAAATAACGAACAGCGGACAATCAGTTGGCAGGAAGGTGGAGAAGCGGAAGAACGGCTAGAAAACTATCTCATTCGTTATCTGCTCGACCATGATGAAATTGATTACGACGAACATGCCTACATGCTTTACAAACTGGCCGGACAGATGGTGAACCATTTGTGCAGTTATCAGGCGGAGGAAGATGCAGAATCCGTTCTGAAAAATGCGGGTCGGCAGCTGGCTGAATTTATATGGGTGCAAATCAAACAGAATATGTGGACAACGCCAACAGGCTATACCGGACGTATAACTCAGGGCTTTGATGTAATACATCCAGCGACGTTCAATTTTGCCGGTAATGAAAAACCGAGAGATTTCCGTATTGCAGTTCCCGCAGGAGAAAAAAATAAAGTCCGCCAGATGATTTTCACTGGTTTTACTAAATGCTGTTACCCTTATCAGAAATTTGACTCTGTAGATGGGGAGCTCCGCCTAGCTCAAATATTGGAGAATGACCCCTCAGTGATTCGTTGGATGAAACCTCGCCCAGGTCAGTTCCGTATCGAATATGCTAATGGTAGAAATTATGAACCTGATTTCGTTGTCGAAATGGACAATGGCTATTGCCTGATTGAACCGAAAAAAGCGACAGAAATCGACACGCCAGAAGTTCAGGCCAAAACGCGAGCGGCTATCCGTTGGTGCGAATTTGCAAATCAAAATGCTGAGAAACTTAATGGGAAATCATGGCAATATGCTCTTATCCCCCATGATGAAATTGAGTTAAGTCGTTCAATTTCTGGACTAATGGCTGATTTTATGATGAATAATAGTTTATCTGTATAATAGCCATTTTGGAGTAATGACGAGAACCATCCTTAGACGGTATAATGCTATCTAAGGATGGTTTAACATAAAAAAAGATAAAAAATGAATCTAGGAAATGAGTTCCCTAAAAAGCAGAATGTTTATAAAGGCATGTGGTATTTAATCACTAACACCAAACTATTTGTATTATCCGCAGCCGAAAACTCAATGGCATTTGAGCTTGAGAAAGAAGAGTATCAACGGAAGCTCGAACAAGGAAATTACAGTCTTGATCCAAAAAATCATACCTACTCTCATCCCCAGAGGCTAAAAGAATTACGAACTTTGTTACTCAAGACAACAGTCTATATTTTTAGCATTATTATTTTAATAGCAGGCATTGGTTTTTATACGGGAGAATTAAAAATAACACCCCATCTATCATGGAAAAATAGCGTCAGCGCTTTAGGTATTATTTTAATTTCATGGTCTACATTATTTCAATTAGGCTGGGGAAATGGCACATGGAGTGGAACGTGCCTGGATGAATTGGTAAGAAATTCTCTTTTTCGTCATATTTTTAGCATTGGTTTATTTTTGAGTTTATTATATTTCGTTCTGCCAGAATGACTATCCCACCTCCTCCCTACTAAATCTGTAGCTTATTCATAATGAGCTTTTAGGGAGCAGATTGTCCGACAAAGGGCAACAATGATCATTATCCCTTACAATAGATCCATTTTTGGCAGAATTAAGGCGGCACTTCACGCCGCCGCCCATGATCAGCGCCATTCAACAATTTGAATTATAATCACGTTTTATTATTGGTTTTCCCATAATTAAACGGACTAACCCCCTTCTCCCGATTCGCATCCAGATAATCAGCCCACCACTGCAGCATCAACCTACGTTCTCCCAGATGTTCCGCCTTATGGATGTAAGCCGCCCGTACAGAACTACGCTCCTGGTGGCTCATCTGTCGCTCTACTGCATCCCTCGACCACAATCCCGATTCAATCAAAGAACTACACGCCATCGTCCTGAAACCATGCCCACACACTTCTGTTTTCGTGTCATAGCCCATCACTCGCAAAGCCTTGTTCACCGTATTCTCACTCATGGGTTTGCGCGGATCGTGATCGCCAACGAAGATCAGCTCACGGTTCCCATTCATGCTTTTGATCTTTTCCAGAATAGCTAAGGCCTGACGCGATAAGGGAACAAGATGGGGCGTTCGCATCTTCGAACCACGCTGCGAATACTTAACTCCTTCCAGCGGTTCACGCTCACCTGGAATCGTCCACATGCCCGTTTCAAAATCGACTTCTGACCAGCGGGCAAACCGCAGTTCACTTGAACGGATAAAGACTAACAAGGTAAGTTCGACAGCAAGTCGGGTTAATGGTCTTCCGGAATAGTGATCAATACGATGAAGTAATTCAGGTATGCGGTTAAGCTCCAGAGCAGCACGGTGCTGTCTTTTAGCCGTAGCAACTGCACCGGCAATCTCTTGTGCGGGGTTGTAGTCAATTAAGCCGCTCTGAACGGCAAAGCGCATAATCGCGGTAGTGCGCTGCTGTAAACGGGCGGCGACTTCAAGACGCCCGGATGATTCCACCGCTTTGATGGGTACAAGCAGATCACGCGTCTTCAGCTCGGCAATGTTCCGCTTACCGATAGTAGTAAAGAGATTATCTTCCAGGCTTTTCAATACACGAGCACTATGCGATGTAGACCATTTCTGATTGCTGGCATGCCAGTCTCTGGCGACCACTTCAAACGTTATCGCCTCTTGCTCCTGCTCTACCTTAACGGCTTTCTTGTTCTCACTGGGATCGATGCCATTAGCTATTAGCTTACGGGCTTCATCCCGGCGCCCCCTGGCATCGGCCAGCGAGACTTCAGGGTATTTCCCCAGCGCCAGCATCTTCTCCTTACCGCCAAAACGATAACGAAGCCGCCAGTATTTGGAACCGTTAGGGTGAACCAGCAAAACCATGCCTTCACCGTCAGTTAGTTTATAGGCTTTTGCTTCAGGCTTAGCCGAACGAACCTTCACATCACTCAGAGCCATGATGAGTATCCTTTCAAGGGTTCTGTGTGGGTACAAACATTATCGAACCGGGATATACCCGCAGTTGTACCCGCATCAGTAAGTTGATGTAGATTGAATCAGGTTGACTTAGGTTGAGTGAAAAAGCGAGGAAAGCCTTGCGGATACTGGATTTCAGGCACAAAAAAAGACGTCCGTTGACGCCTATTGATGTTCCGATGGTGCCGAAGGCCGGACTCGAACCGGCACGTATTTCTACGGTTGATTTTGAATCAACTGCGTCTACCGATTTCGCCACTCCGGCACGGAAAGGATACGGAAAACGTTCTGGATTATACCTGTCACTGGCTGCTGCGCAAGCGGCAGAATGCGATTGCCGCGCTAAGTGTTGAAAAAAACAGCGCAAGCCGCATTTCGGCCAACATTCAATACGTTCCGCAAGTAAACCTCTCGTTCTCACCTTTCCCACTCGCGGTTTCCTCTTTCTCCGAGTCTGCTCGCAAAATCCTGCAAACGCCTCAATTCGGTTTACATTTTCGGCAATTTGTTATCAGATCCTGTTATTAGTACGCGTAATAACGCCGGTACTTTCCCAAAACAGGATTTCCGCAATGCGCTTCTATCAGATAGAACCAACGCTGGAGAACTACTGGCGCGGCATTATTCTTTTTGGCAAAAACGTCGCCTCCTATAAGTTTGCGCTGGCGCATGCGCTGTACGATATCCGCCGCGACGGTAGCGATCTGATACGCCTCGAGGAGCTGGCGGTGCCGTTCAGCCAGCATCTGTGTCGCCATCTTGAGCAGGCCCCCAAACAGATCACGTCGCCAAAAAGCCAGTATCTCAGCGCCTGTAGCCGCTTCAATCGCCAGGAGATAACCCAGGATCAGCTCATCGCGGCAACGGTTAAGCTCGGCTTTAGCGTGGTGCTGGATAAATTTCATAACGTGAATCAGGGCGAAATCGCCAGGCGCTTTTTTATCGACGAGCGTAAAACGCATCAAGGCATCCGTCTGACCGACGACTTTTATTCTCTGACGGAGCGCCAGCAGTACCAGAACCTGATCCACGAAACGGACGCCCGCTGGCGTCTGGTGGAACAGGCGTGGGCGATGAACATCGCCAGCAGCCTGATCGCCGTGGAATATGATGCCGCCGAACAGCAGCTCTTCAGCACCCTGAATACCCGACGAGTTGCCATCTCCAGCTGTCGCGACAGCCTGAACGGCTACCAAAAAGGCCGCTGCTTTTACTGCTATGCGCCGATCAGTCTCGAAAGCGGAGATGAGAACCTGGCCGACGTTGACCACTTTATCCCGTGGGCGGCGCGCGGCGAGGTGGCGAATATCAACGGCGTCTGGAACCTGGTTCTCGCCTGCAAGAGCTGCAACCGCGGGGAGAAAGGCAAGTTTATGCGGGTACCGTCGGCAAAATTGCTGCGCCGCCTGCGCGACAGAAACGAATATTTTATTACCAGCCACCTTCCCTTGCGTGAAACCTTAATCCGTCAGACCGGCAACACGACCGCCCGCCGCGATGACTTCCTCGCCAAAATCTGGAACACTGCGCGCATTACGCTCCTTCATGAATGGGAACCTCAGGCCGCCGGAACGGATATATTCTGATGACAATCAACTACTACCAGCAGAACGCTGACAGCTTTGTGGCTTCAACCGTCGCTGTCGATATGACCTCTCTGTACGCGCCTTTTATCAGGGCGATTGAACCGAACGGGCTGATCCTCGATGCGGGATGCGGCTCCGGACGCGATGCCAAAGCCTTTGCCGATATGGGCTACCGGGTCGAGGCGTTTGACGCCTCACCGGCAATGGTCGAGCGGGCTGCGCAACACAGCGGGCTGGCCGTGCGTCAGGCGACCTTTCAAAGTATCAGCGAAAGCGCACGGTATGACGGCATCTGGTGCTGCGCTTCGCTGCTGCACGTTCCCGCCGCGGAGCTGCCGGGAGTGATGCACAAACTGGCTACGGCCCTCAAACCCGGCGGCGTCTGGTACGTCTCATTTAAATACGGTTCAGGCGAGCGAGAAAAAGAGGGGCGGCGGTTTACCGATCTCGATGAAGCAGGGCTGACGGCGCTGGTCGAACCGCTGGCGGGTATCCGTCTTGCCAACATGTGGCAGACGGTGGATAAGCGCCCGGAGCGGAGCGAAATCTGGCTCAACGCGCTGTTGATCAAAAGCTGAACTATCGCGATGGCTTCTCTCTCGCGGAGAAGCCGGCTTACGCAAGCTTCCCCCCTCCTTCTGCCAAGCGTCCCCTCGCCCCATGCTCTACACTTCCTTCTTAACTACGCCAAACCCAAGGAAACTGTCATGAGCACTATTAAAAGTTACGCCGCCAAAGAAGCGGGCGCCGATCTGTCGCTGTGGGAGTACGATGCCGGCGACCTTAAGCCGGAAGATGTCGAAGTGCAAGTGGAGTACTGCGGGATCTGCCACTCCGACCTGTCGATGATCGACAACGAATGGGGCATGTCGAGCTATCCGCTGGTGGCCGGTCACGAGGTGATTGGCCGGGTGGCGGCGCTGGGCAGCGCGGCGCAGGATAAGGGGCTGAAGGTTGGCCAGAAGGTCGGCATTGGCTGGACGGCGCGCAGCTGTGGCCACTGCGACGCCTGTATCAGCGGCAACCACGTGAACTGTCTGGAAGGCTCGGTGCCCACCATCATCAACCGCGGCGGCTTCGCCGATAAGCTGCGCGCCGACTGGCAATGGGTGATCCCGCTGCCGGAAAACGTCGATCTTGAATCCGCCGGGCCGATGCTCTGCGGCGGCATTACCGTCTTCAAGCCGCTGCTGATGCATCACGTCACGGCGAACAGCCGCGTCGGCGTCATCGGCATTGGCGGCCTCGGCCATATCGCCATCAAGCTGCTGCACGCGATGGGCGCGGAAGTCACCGCCTTCAGCTCCAATCCGGCGAAAGAGCAGGAAGTGCTGGCAATGGGCGCCGATCGCGTAGTGAACAGCCGCGATCCCGAAGCCTTAAAGGCGCTGGCCGGCCAGTTCGACCTGATTATCAACACCGTCGCCGTCGACCTCGACTGGCAGCCGTACTTTGAAGCGCTGGCGTACGGCGGCAACTTCCACACCGTCGGCGCGGTAATGAAGCCGTTCCCGGTCCCCGCTTTTACCCTGATTGGCGGCGACCGCAGCATCTCCGGCTCGGCCACCGGCAACCCGTCCGAGCTGCGCAAGCTGATGAAATTTGCCGGACGCAGCAAAGTCGCGCCAACCACCGAGCTGTTCCCGATGTCGCAGATCAACGAGGCGCTGAAGCACGTTCGCGAGGGCAAGGCCCGCTACCGCGTGGTGCTGAAAGCCGACTTCTGATCGTTCCTCGTCATGCTTCAGGCCGCAGCCGCGCGGCCTGAACGCCACTGATCGGGATGATGCCGGGCGGCCCGTCTGCCCGGCGCTTGTTTCCCTGGTCATTAAACCGTCATCTCCCCGCCATACGTTTGCAGTCAATCCTTCTCACAATCCGGGCTTCTACAAACGCCTGAATGAGACGTCCGCCACCATGAGAAAAACCTGGCTCCCCTGGCTGATACTGTCGCCTTCCCTGCTGTTTTTATTGCTGTTTACCTGGTTCCCCCTCGGGCGATCGATTTATGACAGCCTGTTCGATACCCGCATAGTCAGCGACGGCGGCCAGTATGTCGGGCTGGAGAACTTCAGTCGTCTGTTCGCCGACAGCGTCTTCTGGCAGTCGCTGGTGAATAACCTGCTTTATATCCTGCTGACGGTGGTACCGGGCGTGACGCTCGCCCTGCTGCTGGCGGTCGCCCTGACCGAGAATCACCGCGTCAACCGCTGGCTGCGCACCGCCTTCTTCTTCCCGATGATTATCCCGATGGTCAGCGCCGCCGCGCTGTGGCTGTTTATCTTTATGCCCGGCCTGGGCCTGCTCGACCACTATCTGGCAAAGCTGTTCGGCCCGATGAACAACAACTGGCTGGGGCGCAGCAATAGCGCGCTGCTGGCGCTGGCGCTGATTGGGGTGTGGAAGTTCGCCGGTTACTACATGCTGTTTTTCCTCGCAGGGCTGCAAAGCATTCCGGCCTCCACGCGCGAAGCAGCGATAATGGAAGGCGCCACCCGCACGCAGGTGTTCTTTAATGTGACGCTGCCGCTGCTGCGCCCGACCCTGAGCTTCGTGATAACCACGGCGCTGATCTACTCCATCACCCAGATCGACCACGTGGCGGTGATGACCCGCGGCGGGCCGGATAACGCCACGACCGTGCTGCTCTACTACATCCAGAACCTCGCCTGGGACACCCATGATTTAGGTAAAGCTTCCGCCGCCACCTTCCTGACGCTGGCCGGGCTGTTTGCCTTCTCGCTGATTAACCTCAAACTGCTGGAGAAAGGAGCGCACTATGAGCGCTGAAATCTCGCCGCTGGCGCTGCGATCGCACAGCGCATCCCGCCCGCTCTGGCTGCGCCTGCGCCGCTCGCAGCCCTTTACGCTCACGGTATTAATGTGCTGCCTGGCGCTGCTGTGGATGAGCCCGTTTTTATGGATGCTGGCAACCTCGTTTAGCGCCACGACCTTCGGCGAGGATATGGCCTCCCTGCTGCCCCGTATGCCGCTGACGCTGGATAACTTCCGCGATGCCTGGGACAGCGCCGACTGGCTGAGCCTCTACGCCAACACCCTTATCTTCACCTTCGGCACCTTCTTCGCGCAGCTGTTGACCATCACCACCGCCGGCTACGTCTTCGCCTGCCACGAGTTCCGCGGCAAGAAGACGCTGTTCCTGATGTTCCTCGTCCAGCTGATGATCATGCCGGTGGTGATGATGGTGCCGAACATGTTGACCCTGAAAACCTTCGGCCTGCTCAACACCCTCACTGGGGTAATGATGCCCTACTTCACCTCGGCGTTCGGCGTGTTCCTGATGCGTCAGGCGTTTCTGGCCATACCCAAAGAGCTGGAAGAGGCGGCGCTGATGGAGGGCTGTCGCTGGTGGCAGGTGCTGTTCCGCGTGCTGCTGCCGATGTCCTGGCCGTCGGTGCTGGCCTTCGCCACCGTCAGCATTACCTACCACTGGAACGAGTATCTGTGGCCGCTGATGATGCTGAACGACCCGGACAAACAGGTGCTGACCGTGGGGCTGGTCTCGTTCGCCATGGGCGCCGAATCCGGCGGTCAGTGGGGCATCATCGGCGCCGGCACGCTGATGGTCTGCCTGCCGCTGATGCTCGCGTTCATCCTCTTCCAGAAACAGTTCCTGCGAAGCTTCGGCTTCTCCGGGATCAAATAAGGAGCTCTTCATGCTGTTAGCGCAAATTTCCGATACCCATTTCCGCAGCCGCGGCCAGAAGCTGTACGGCTTTATTGACGTCAACGCCGCTAATGCCGACGTCGTCTCCCAGTTGAACGCCCTGCAGGAGCGTCCGGACGCGGTGGTGGTGAGCGGCGATATCGTCAACTGCGGCCGCCCGGAAGAGTATGAGGTCGCCCGCCAGATCCTCGGCAGCCTGAACTATCCGCTGTATCTCATTCCCGGCAACCACGACGATAAAGCGCTGTTTCTGGAATACCTGCATCCGCTGTGCCCGCAGCTCGGCCGCGATGCGCAAAACATGCACTACGCGGTAGACGATTTTGCCACTCGCCTGCTGTTTATCGACTCCAGCCGCGCGGGTACGTCGAAAGGCTGGCTGACCGAGGAAACCATCAAGTGGCTGGAGTCTCAGCTGTTTGATGGCGGCGATAAACCGGCGACGGTGTTTATGCATCATCCGCCGCTGCCGCTGGGCAACGCGCAGATGGACCCTATCGCCTGCGAAAACGGCCATCGTCTGCTGGCGCTGGTTGAGCGTTTCCCGTCGCTGACGCGCATTTTCTGCGGCCATAACCACAGCCTGACCATGACCCAGTATCGCCAGGCCATCATCTCCACCATCCCGGGAACCGTCCACCAGGTGCCCTACTTTCATGAAGATACCCGACCGTATTACGACCTCTCTCCGGCGTCATGCCTGATGCATCGCCAGGTCGACGAGCAGTGGGTGAGCTATCAGCATCCGCTGACCCACTACGCCGGACCGTGGATGTACGACGAAAATATCAGCTGCCCAACGGAAGATCGCTAAACGCCATGCTTAGTCTGCAAAACATCAGTAAACAGTTTGACGGTAAACCGGCCCTCAGCACCCTGTCGCTGGATATTCGCGAAGGGGAATTCGTGGTGCTGGTGGGCCCGTCCGGCTGCGGTAAAAGCACCCTGCTGCGCCTGCTCGCCGGGCTGGAGCCGGTCAGCGAGGGGGAGATCTGGCTGCACGATGAGAACATCACCGACATGTCGCCCAGAGAGCGTAATTTCGCGATGATCTTTCAGAACTATGCGCTGTTTCCGCACCTGTCGGTGCGCGACAACATCACTTTCGGCATGAAGGTACGCAAAGAGGAGAAAACCAGCTGGCAGCCGCGGGTGGATAAAGTCGCGCAAATGCTGCAGCTGGATACCCTGCTCGATCGCAAGCCGGCGAAGCTCTCCGGCGGCCAGCGGCAGCGGGTGGCGATGGCGCGGGCGATTGTGCGCAATCCGCGCCTGTTCCTGATGGATGAGCCGCTCTCTAACCTTGACGCCCGCCTGCGTAGCGAAGTGCGCGACAGCATTATGGACCTCCACCAGCAGCTCAGAACCAGCACCGTCTACGTCACCCATGACCAGACGGAAGCGATGTCGATGGCCGACCGCATCGTGGTGATGAACGGCGGCCACGTACAGCAGGTCGGGCGACCGGAGTATCTGTACGCCAACCCGGCCAACCTGTTTGTCGCCGGGTTTATCGGATCTCCGGCGATGAATCTGCTCTCGCTGCCCTGCGCTGATGGTGAGGTATTACTGGGTGAGCTGCGCTATCCGCTGCCGCCGCGCTACCGTGAAGAATCCCGGGTGTGGTTAGGCATTCGCCCGGAACATATCAGCGACCGCGTGGAGGAGAGCCATCTGCGCCTGCCCACCACCGTGCTGCAACGAGAACTGATGGGAGCCGATTATCTGCTCCACGTCAGCACCCCCATCGGCACCCTACGCTTTAGCCGTCGCCATCGCGGCGCGGTGCCGGAGAAAGGCGATTCGCTGATCCTCGGCTTTTCACCTGCCGATGTGCATCTTTTTCATGCTGAGAAACAGCATAATTTACTGATGGAGACAGACCATGTTTAAACCTCTCACCGCTCTCGCGGTTGGGCTCAGCCTTGCCCTGAGCGGCGCGGCGCAGGCGAAAGAGAAGATCGACTTCATGTTTCCGGCGCCGGTGGACGGTAAGCTGACCATGGAGATGACCCGCGTCATTAAGCAATTCAACGAGTCGCAGCAGGATGTCGAAGTGCGCGGGATCTTTACCGGTAACTACGACACCACCAAGATCAAAGCCGAATCAGCGCAGAAGGCCGGACAGCCGCCCGCGCTGGTGATTATGTCCGCTAACTTCACCACCGATCTGGCGCTGAAGGATGAGATCCTGCCGATGGATGAGCTGTTCCAGTATGGCGATCAAAAAGCCGGGGATTTTCTGGTGAAGGCGTTCTGGCCCGCAATGCATAAAAACGCCCAGGTGATGGGCACCACCTATGCGATCCCGTTCCATAACTCGACGCCGATCCTCTACTACAACAAAACAATGTTCGATCGGGCCGGTATCAAACAGCCGCCGCAAACCTGGGCCGAGCTGCTGGCGGACGCCAGAAAGCTGACCGACGAAAGCAAAGGCCAGTGGGGGATCATGCTGCCGTCGACCAACGATGATTACGGCGGCTGGATCTTCTCGGCGCTGGTGCGCGCCAACGGCGGGAAATACTTTAACGAGGACTATCCGGGCGAAGTCTATTACAACACGCCAACCACCATCGGCGCCCTGCGCTTCTGGCAGAACCTGGTCTATAAAGACAAAGTTATGCCTTCCGGCGTGCTGAATTCGAAACAGATCGGCGCCAGCTTCTTCTCCGGCAAAGTCGGAATGGCGATGCTGAGCACCGGCGCGCTGGGCTTTATGCGCGAGAACAGCAAAGATTTTGAGCTGGGCGTGGCGATGCTGCCGGCCAAAGAGCAGCGCGCGGTACCGATCGGCGGCGCCAGCCTGGTGAGCTTCAAGGGCATCAACGACGCGCAGAAAAAAGCGGCGTATCAGTTCCTGACGTATCTGGTGAGCCCGCAGGTCAACGGCGCCTGGAGCCGCTTTACCGGCTACTTCTCCCCGCGTAAGGCCGCCTACGATACGCCGGAAATGAAGGCGTATCTGCAGCAGGATCCGCGCGCGGCTATCGCCCTCGAACAGCTGAAGTATGCCCATCCGTGGTACTCCACCTGGGAGACCGTTGCCGTGCGTAAAGCGATGGAAAACCAGCTGGCCGCGGTGGTCAATGATGCCAACGTTACCCCGGAAGCCGCGGTGCAGGCGGCGCAGAAGGAAGCCGATGCGCTGATGAAGCCCTACGTCGATAAGACCGCGCTGGCGGAAGTGAAGTAAACTTTTCCCTCTCCCTGCCCCTCTCACAAAAGGAGAGGGAAACGTTCAGCGTCGCTTTTTCGCCGTCACGACAGAGGAAAAAAAAGCAGGCCATACGACGTATGGCCTGAAAATGAAACAACGATTAGATTCCTGCCGTCTCGCGGATATATTTGCGCGCTTTTACGGCGTATTCGAATGGGTTGGCCAGCGCCGGATCCTGCTCGGCCTCAACCACCATCCAGCCTTTATAGCCATGTTCATCCAGCAGTTTGAACACCGGACGGAAATCAATGACGCCGTCGCCCGGCACGGTGAAGGTCCCCTTCTTCACGCCGTCAAGGAAGGAGAGCCCTTCGCGACGCACCTGCTCGATCACCGGCGGACGCACGTCTTTCAGGTGTACGTGGTTAATGCGCGGCAGATATTTTTTCAGAATCGCCAGCATCGGCTCTTCGCCGCCTTCGGAATACCAGGCGTGTCCGGTGTCGTAGAGCAGGAAGACTTTGTCATCCACCAGCGACATAAACTTGTCGATCTCTGCCGTCGTCTGGATACCGGTACCCATATGGTGATGCAGACAGACCTGCATGCCCTTTTCCGCCGCCAGACGACCGAGGGTGTTATAGCCTTCCGCCACCCGCTGCCACTCTTCTTCGCTAAAGCACGGTTTCGCATTCTCCAGGATGGGCTTTTCCAGCCCCTGAATGCTGCCGCTCTGCTCGGAGCAGCCGATGACTTTCGCGCCCATAGCATGCAGAAAATTCATGTGGTTAACGAATTCGTCAATGGTCTTTTCCCGCTGGCCGTTAGCAAAAAAGGTGCTGAACCAGGCGTTGCAAATCTGAATGCCGCGGATATCCAGCATCGGCTTGAGAACCGCCGGATCGCGCGGATATTTGCTGCCGACTTCGCTGCCGGTAAAGCCCGCCAGCGCCATTTCGCTGACGATTTGCTGGAAAGTATTTTCGCTGCCCAGCTCCGGCATATCGTCGTTAGTCCAGCCAATCGGGGCGATGGCCAGTTTTACGTTATCTTTGTTCATAGTAGGGGCTCCTGCCGCTGCGCCTTACCGGCGCAGCAATTCACGTTCGATGAGTTCACGGGTTTCCACTGCCTGGTATTTCATTTTTTCCGGGTAACCGAACAGCGAGGTGGCCACAATTGGCTCACCGCCGACCTTGAAGGTCTGTTCGGCAAATTTCATATCGCGCAGAGTGCGGAACAGCGCGTCGAAATCAACATCCCCTTCCCCGACGCCCACGTGCTGGTGAACGACGGCATCTACGCCCGGTGGGTTAACGATATAGCGGCAATGTTTTGTATGGTTGCGGGTATCCGCGATCAGCACGTGGGAGAGATCGCTTCCCGCGTAGCGCAGCATCTTCTCAACGTCGCCCACGCCTTTGTCATAGAAGAAGGTGTGCGGGACGCTGTAAACGTACTTCACGTTATCGCTGCGGAACGACTTCACGATATCGACGGTTTCGTTGTTCTCTTCGCAGAAGTCCCACGGATGCGCCTGAATTTCAACGCGGATGCCTTCGCGCTCAAAAATCGGCAGCAGCTCTTCCATGGAGCGATAGAACATCTCATCGCAAATCTCCGGCTGGTTAGGATCGCCGGAAAACTCGGTGTTGATCACCTGTACACCCATTTCAACCGCGATTTCGATCAGCCGTTTCCAGTTTTTCACTGCCGCCTGACGGCGCAGCTCATCCGGACCGGACCAGCGATAGACGCAGATAAACGAAGAGAGCTCCACGCCGGTATCGCGCAGCGCCTGCTTGTACTCAGCCATAATTTCCCGGCTGGCCCGCGGGTGCTTGTAGAACGGGTTGATCTGCGGGTGCGGCGATTGCTCAATGTATTTGTAGCCCCATTCGGCCACCTGGTGGACCATGCGGGTAACCCCGAGGTCTTTAATAACATCAACGTCAAAAGCAATTTTCATCGTCGTTACCTGTGCAAAGAAGTTCCGTCAGCAAAGCGGGATTAGCGTTTGTAGAATGCCGGGCATTCAGGCAGCGTCACCTCAACCGGGTCGCTGGTTCCCTGCGCTTTGATACAGGCGTCGGCAGCGACGGACGCCGCGTAGCCATCCCACGCCGATGGGCCATGCAGCTGGCCGGCCTGAACATCATTGATAAAGGCCTGCAGCTCAACGTCATACGCTTTGATAAAGCGATCCTTCCAGTCGGTCAGAATAGCGGTCGACAGGTTAGCGGCTTTGCGCATCTGCACGGCCGACGGCTCAGGCAGGCGGGCAATTCCGGTTTCCCCTACTACTTCACACTGGATGTCATAGCCGTACTGGCAGTTCACAAAGACTTCCACATCGATCAGCGTGCCTTTTTTGGTTTCAAACGACACGATCTGCGGGTCTTTCAGGCGCGCATGGGTGTGGGACGTGGAGCGCGGGAAGCGCACCTGCACGGAGCGATAGTCGTCATTCAGCAGCCAGCGCAGCACATCCAACTCGTGAATCAGGGTGTTGGTGATCGCCATATCGGTGGTGTAATTCTCGCCCACCGACTGGTTGCGGTGCGCGCAGCGCAGCATCAGCGGCGCGCCGATGTCGCCGTCATCGATCACTTTTTTCAGCGCCAGATAGCCTTCGTCGTAAGGGCGCATAAATCCAACCTGCACCAGGCGGCGACCGGCTTTCATTTCCGCATCAACGATACGGCGGCAGCCTTCCGCGCTCATCGCCAGCGGCTTCTCGCAGAACACCGGCTTCCCAGCGGCGATGGCGGCCAGCGTGTACTCTTCGTGGGTGGGGTCCCATGAGGTGACCAGAATGGCATCCACATCGCTGGCCTTAATCACGTCATGACCGTCGGCGTACACTTCGGCATGCACGCCCGGCAGCGCAACCGCGGCGCGCGCGTTCTCTTCGTTGATGTCCGAAACCGCCACTACCGTGGCTCCCTGCAGTACCTGAGTGCAACGACGGATATGTTCTTTACCGATAGCGCCGGCACCGATGACACCTAATTTGAGTGACATAGTTGGTTTTCTCCCGAGATTTGTAGGGTTCAGGGTTTGTGTTCTGTTTTAGTAATCCCGCGCCTGAGCGCGTTTTTCATTGATCATTTGCGCCACTTTGCGGATCCGTTCGGAGAGCGCAGACTGCGCGACGCCGACGTTCCACCAGCTGCCGTATTTGTGCACCATGGTTTTCGGCAGCACTTTAATGTCTATCAGGGTGCTGACGGTTTCGCGGCGCGCGGCGTCCAGCGCGTGGCGTAGTTCTTCTAGCGTCGTGACGCGCCAGGTTTTACAGCCGTAGCCGGCAGCGACAGTGGCGAAATCTACCGGCACCAGGCCGCCCTGCAGCTGGCCCGATTCGGCGCAGCGGAAGCGGAACTCGGTGCCGAAGCTGTCCATCCCGTGCTCCATTTGCAGGTTGTTAATGCAGCCGTTGGCCATGTTGTCGAGCAGCACGATGTTGATCTTCGCGCGCTCCTGTAGGGAGGTCACCAGCTCGGAGTGCAGCATCATGAACGAGCCGTCGCCGACCAGCGAATAGACCTCGCTTTGCGGCTGGGCTAACTTCACGCCCAGCGCGGCGCTGACTTCATACCCCATGCAGGAGTAGCCGTATTCAACGTGATAGGTGTTGGTGGCCCGGTTGCGCCAGACGCGCTGCAGGTCTCCCGGCAGGCTCCCCGCCGCCGCTACAATCACCGCATCCGCCAGCAGCGTTTCATTAAGTACGCCAAGAACGCTGCTTTGCGTCAGGGTGGAGTCGGTTATCTGGCGAAATTCGCGATACACCGATTCCCGATCCAGATGGTCGTCGATTTCCGGGACGAAAGCGGTTTCCTGCCACACCGCCTGGTAAACCCGCTGGGTCTCTTTCAGCTGGCGGCTCTGCACGCTTTCAATCTGCTCGCCCCAGCCAGCCTGCCAGGATTCGCCGGACAGGGCGCCGTCCAGGGCAGTGAGGGCTTCGCGGGCATCCGCCAGCATTGGAATCCCATCCAGCTTCCAGGCATCGAAGTTGCTGACGTTAATATTGAGGAAGCGCACGCCCGGGTGCTGGAAAATCCATTTTGACGAGGTGGTGAAATCGCTGAAACGGGTGCCAAGACCGATGACTAAGTCCGCCTCTTTCGCCAACAGGTTCGCCGCCAGGCAGCCGGTTTCGCCGACGCCGCCCACGTTATACGGATGCGAAGAGACAACGCTGCCTTTACCCGCCTGGGTTTCGGCAAACGGAACGCCGTAGCGCTCGGCAAAACGGGTCAACGCCTCGCCTGCGCCGGAGTATTTCACCCCGCCGCCGCAGACGATCAGCGGCTTACGGCTGGCTTTAATCGCCGCCACGGCATCCGCCAGCTGCGCGGCGCTGGCCGGGCGGCGGTCAAGGCGGTGTACCCGACGGGTAAAGAACGACTCCGGATAATCCCAGGCTTCGCCCTGGACATCCTGCGGCAGACAAAGCGTGACCGCACCGGTTTCCGCCGGGTCGGTCAACACGCGCATGGCGTTGATGCAGGCGCTCATCAGCTGTTCCGGACGGGTGATGCGATCCCAGTATTTACTCACCGCGCGAAACGCGTCGTTAGTGGTAATGCTGAGATCGTGGCTCTGTTCGATTTGCTGCAGCACCGGATCAGGCTGGCGGGTCGCAAACACATCGCCCGGCAGCAGCAGCAGCGGGATGCGGTTGGCAGTCGCGGTGGCGGCGGCGGTAATCATGTTTGCCGCGCCGGGGCCAATGGAGGAGGTACAGGCAATAATCTGACGACGCAGGGACTGTCTGGCAAAACCGGTAGCGACATGCGCCATCCCTTGCTCGTTACGCCCCTGATAGACCCGCATTTCACCGCTATCTTGTTCAAGGGCCTGCCCCATTCCCAGCACGTTGCCGTGGCCAAAGATAGCAAAGATGCCTTTGACGAACTTATGCTCTTCGCCATCGACTTCCAGGTACTGGTTATCCAGGAACTTCACCAGCGCCTGCGCCATTGTCAGTCTCAGTTTGCCCATGTTGCCCAATCCTTATTGTTCAGTATTTGCGTGTGGGTTAGCGTTTTGCCTTGCGCAGCGATACGAGCGATGAGTCAGGAAAATCGTTAACGTCACTGGAATACTTTTGGATTATAGGCAAACATTTTTTTCATTAAATAGAAATACAGAAGAAATATTTCATTTTGCGAGAGGGATCAAACTCTCTATGCATTTCACCCGTTTCATTCGCATCCTGTATCGGGGATAACGCGCAAATTACGCGGTCCACCTCTTAATATCCCCTTAAAAATCATAGGTAAAGATAGATGTTCAACTGACGTCCGTTTAACTTTCAGCCGCTGTGCAGGATCCGAGGCAGAATGAGGCTCAGCGCGGCATAGTGGTATATCCCTCACATTTTTGGTTTTTTAATTTCGATCTAGTTTGCAAATGAAATATTTATTTCTCAAACTAAGGGTAACCAATAACCCTCAGGCTGTTTTCGGAGACGCTGTCGGCAGTCCGACTCTTCCGTACAGCAGAAATGCAAAAGGAAACCCTAGCTATGAATGCAGCAGTAAAGCGACTCGACGTCATCTGTATTGGCCGGGTGGCAGTCGATCTCTATGCCCAGCAGATTGGCGCGAGGCTGGAAGATGTCGCCAGTTTTTCTAAATACCTGGGTGGCTCTTCCGGCAACGTCGCCTTCGGCACCGCCATTCAGGGATTAAAATCGGCGATGCTCGCCCGCGTGGGCGATGAGCATAATGGCCGTTTTCTTCGCGAAACCCTGAGCCGCGCCGGCGTCGATACCGAATATCTGATCACCGATAAGCAGCGCCTGACGGCGTTAGTAATGCTGGGGATTAAAGATCAGGAGACGTTTCCGCTGATTTTTTACCGCGATAACTGCGCCGATATGGCCCTTTCGCCAGAAGATATTAAGGAAGAGTACATCGCCTCTTCCCGGGCGCTGGCGGTAACCGGCACCCACCTTTCGCACGCCAACACGCGCGAAGCGGTGCTGAAGGCGCTGGAGTACGCACGCCGTCACGGCCTGCGCACCGCGCTGGATATCGACTATCGTCCGGTGCTTTGGGGTTTAACCTCTTTAGGTGACGGTGAAACGCGTTTCATTGAATCCGGCCAGGTGACCAGCCAACTGCAGGAAGTCCTGCATCTGTTCGATTTGGTGGTCGGTACTGAAGAAGAGTTTCATATTGCCGGCGGCAGCACCGATACCCTGACCGCGCTGAAAAACGTGCGTAACGCCACGAAAGCGACGCTGGTTTGCAAGCGCGGCCCGATGGGCTGCGTGGTGCTGGAAGGCGCCATTCCCGACAGCTGGGATAGCGTGCCGCTACAGCAGGGCGTACGCGTAGACGTGCTTAACGTGCTGGGCGCGGGCGATGCCTTTATGTCCGGCCTGCTGCGCGGCTGGCTTAACGATGAAGGCTGGGAGCAGGCCTGTCGCTACGCTAACGCCTGCGGCGCGCTGGTGGTTTCACGCCACGGCTGCGCGCCCGCGATGCCGACCAAAGCCGAGCTTGACGACTATCTGTCGCGGGCAGAATCGGTCCCGCGTCCGGATATCGACGATCGCCTCAACCATCTGCATCGCGTCACCAGCCGCCGCCAGGCGTGGCCGGAGCTGTGCATTTTCGCCTTTGACCACCGTAAACAGCTGGCAGATCTGGCGCTGGAAACCGGGCGTGATGAATCCTGCATTCCGCAACTGAAGCTGCTGCTGCTGGCGGCCGCGGAAGCCGCCGCAGACGAAGCCGGTCTTGACGGTCGCAGCGGCATCCTCGCCGATGGCACCTACGGCCAGCGCTCGCTCAATGCCATCACCGGCAAGGGCTGGTGGATTGGTCGGCCGATTGAAATGCCGAGCTCGCGCCCGCTGCGCCTGGAACATGGCAACATCGGTTCCCAGCTGATCGACTGGCCGCTGGAGCACGTGGTGAAATGCCTGGTCTTCTATCATCCGGCCGATCCCGCCGAGCTGCGCGCCGAACAGGATGCGCTGCTGCTGGAGGTCTGGCAGGCGTGCAACAAGTCCGGGCATGAGCTGCTGCTGGAAATCATCCTGCCGGAAAACGGCCCGGATAAAGATGAACGCCACTACCACGACATGCTGGAGCACTTCTATCAGCTGGGCATCCAGCCGGACTGGTGGAAGCTGCCGCCGCTGTCGAGCGCGGAATGGGAAAGGATCGGCAAACTGATCGCGCGAGAAGATAGCTGGTGCCGCGGGATCTTAATCCTCGGCCTGGACGCCCCTTCGGACCGTCTGCGCGCCGGTTTTGCCGAAGCGGCGAAGCATCCGATGATCAAAGGTTTTGCCGTAGGACGCACCATTTTTGGCCAGCCTTCACGGCGCTGGATGCAGGGCGAGCTCAGCGACGAGGCGCTGATTAACGAAGTGAAACGCAACTACCTTACGCTCATCGGCTACTGGCGAGAAGCCCGCGGCTGATTCAGCCCCCGCCCGCATCCTCTTTCGAAGATGCGGGCTTTTTTCTGGATCTTCGTGAAATGAATCGCGTATTTCATCGTAGTAAATGAAAAATTCGCTTCATTTGATACACTGGAAATTATATTCCTTTCATTTTCTCAGAGCGCAATCTATGGCCAATAATCCGACCCAACTTACCATCTTGCAGGATGAAATCAGGCGTCGCTACGACACGTTAAGCAAACGCCTGAAACAGGTAGCCCGCTATATTCTCGATAACAGCAATAGCGTGGCTTTCGACACCGTGGCCTCTATCGCGCAACAAGCTGATGTCCCCCCTTCCACGCTGATCCGCTTCGCTAACGCCTTTGGTTTTAGCGGCTTCAACGAAATGAAGCAGATGTTCAAGCAGCATCTGATGGAAGAGACGGCTAACTATACCGAGCGCGCGCGTCTGTTCCGCCAGACCACGACGGATGACGCAACCCCGCCGGAAACGCCGACCGAAATCCTGAATATGTTCACCATGGTCAATACCCAGGCGCTGCAGCAGCTGGCGATGCAGACCTCCGGCGACGATCTGCAGCGCGCGGTCGCGCTGCTGGCGGAAGCGGAGAATATCTACGTTATTGGCCTGCGCCGCTCCTTTAGCGTCGCCTCCTATTTGACCTACGCTCTGCGCCATCTGGACCGTAAAGCATTTCTGATTGACGGTCTGGGCGGCATGTTTACCGAGCAGCTCAGCCTGGTCGGGCCGAAAGATGTCGTGGTGGCGGTGAGCTTCTCTCCGTATGCGCGGGAAGTGGTTGAACTGGTGGAGCTCGGCGCGCAGCGTAAAGCACGACAGATAGCGATTACCGACAGCCAGGTCAGCCCGCTGGCGGCCTTCAGCGACGTCTGCTTTGTGGTGCGCGAGGCGCAGGTTGATGGTTTCCGTTCGCAGGTGGCCTCGCTGTGCCTGGCCCAGACGCTGGCGGTCTCGCTGGCGCTGAACAGCAGCAAGGATGCAGAAACGAAGCAGCTGGCTTAAATTTTTCATGCCTCCCGGATGGCGACGTAAACGTCTTATCCGGGCTACTTGTCCGCAGACGACGGTAAACCCGTAGCCCGGCTAAGCGCAGCGCAAGCCGGGGATGTGCCAGAATTGCGACGACGATCTTATTCGGGCTATAGGATCAAAAAGGCCGGCTAGCGTTGCTAACCGGCCTTTTTATTATCAACCAATGTTAATCGTGGCGGGGATAATCAGGGCTGTTGATCCACGCGTGATCCTCTTCCCAGGTAAACATCCATTTGCGATCCGGACCGGCCATTACGTTCAGATAGTAGCTGTCATACCCGGCAATCGCCGCCACCGGATGGTAGCCGCGCGGCACCATGACCACATCGTGGTTGTAGGGAGCCATGCAGGCATCGAGGCTGCGATCATCGGTGTAGACGCGCTGGAAGGCAAAACCCTGCGGCGGATCGAAACGGTGATAGTAGGTCTCTTCCAGCTGGGTTTCCTGGCCCGGCAGCGCCGTATCGTGCTTGTGCGACGGCCATGAGCTGGTCGCCCCTTCCTCGGTGTAAACCTCCACCACCAGCAGGCAGTCCGCCTGCGCGCTATCCGGCAGAATATTGTGCACCAGGCGCTGGTTGCGCCCCTTACCCCGATGCTCTACGCCCACGTCCTGCGGGGAGATAACTCGAGCCGGTAAAGTTCCTTTACCCGGGGCGCTGCATACGGCCAGCTCGAGGTCTGAATCTGCCGTCACTTCGACTTTATCCTGCGGCGGCACGTAGACTGACCAGGGCGGCGTCCGCTCAAACGGCGACATACGCTGGCCGAGGTTCGGGAAATCCGCCCGCGTGGTTTTTACCGAAGCCAGGCCGGCGACCAGCACCAGGCACAGTTCGCGATCGCCGCTTTCCAGGGTGACGGTTTGTCCTTTCTTTAACATCCAGACATCAAAACCAATGTACTTCCACCCCGCGCTCTGTGGGGTGATGTGCTGAATCTGCCCTTCTTTTTTTGCTTTAGCCAGTAAAGACATGGCGCTCTCCTTCGCCGATTAGCCTAACGTCGGCATACTGAATTCAGATACGGTTTGCTGACCCTGCGGCCAGCGGACGGTGGCGGTTTTCATACGCGTATAGAAGCGCACGCCGTCCGGGCCATGCACGTTCAGTGCGCCGAATACGGAGCGTTTCCAGCCGCCAAAGCTATGGAAGGCCATGGGAACGGGTACCGGTACGTTGACCCCAACCATTCCGGCCTGGACATCATGGACAAATTCACGCGCGGTGTGGCCGTTGCTGGTAAAGACGGCGCTGCCGTTGCCAAACTCATGGCTGTTCACCAGCTCCAGCGCGCTGTGGTAATCCGCCACGCGGACAATCCCCAGCACCGGGCCAAAAATCTCTTCGCGCCAGATAGTCATCTCCGGCGTGACGTTGTCGAACAGCGTTCCGCCAACGTAGTACCCCTCTTCAAACCCTGGCACCTGCGGCTTACGGCCATCAACCACCAGCGTCGCCCCCTCGCTGACCCCTTTATCAATATATCCCAGCACTTTTTTCTGATGGGTATCGGAGACGACCGGCCCCATTTCGTTCTCCTCTTTTCCGCGCATACAGCCCGGCCCCACCTTCAGGGACTCCACCAGCGGCTTCAGGCGCGCAATCAGTTTATCCGCCGTCTCATCGCCGACGGCGACCACCACCGGCAGCGCCATGCAGCGCTCGCCCGCCGAGCCGAACGCGCCGCCCATAATGGCGTTCACGGTGGCATCCAGATCGGCATCCGGCATCACAATCGCGTGGTTTTTCGCCGCGCCAAACGCCTGTACTCGCTTGCCATAGGCGCTGGCGGTTTTATAAATATGCTCCGCCACGCCGGACGAGCCCACGAAACTTACCGCCGCGATCCGCGGGTCCCGGTAGAGCTGCTCAGCGTCTTCATTACTGCAGTGCACCACGTTAAAGACGCCATCCGGCAGCCCTGCTTCTTTCAGCAATTCCGCCAGACGCACCGCGGCGGTCGGCGCCAGCGCTGGCGGCTTGAGGACAAAGCTGTTGCCGCAGGCCAGCGCCAGCGGGAACATCCACATCGGCACCATCGCCGGGAAGTTGAACGGCGTAATGCCCGCCACCACGCCCAGCGGCTGCATCAGCGAATAGCTATCAACGCCGGTGCCGACATCCGATGAGAACTCCCCTTTGATCAGATGCGGAATACCGCAGGCAAACTCGACGACTTCCATGCCGCGCGTCAGCTCACCCATCGCGTCGGAAAACACTTTACCGTGCTCGCTGACGATAATCCCCGCCAGCTCTTCAGCATGCTGTTCCAGTAACATTTTAAAATTGAACATCACGCGCGCGCGGCGCAGCGGCGTGGTGCGCGACCAGCTCTCAAAAGCATCACGCGCCACCTGAATGGCGTCAGAGACTTCCTGCGCGGTCGATAACGTGACTTCGCGGACCACTTTGCCCGTCGCGGGGTCGAATACCGGCATTGTTTTGTTGCTGCCGCTGGTAACGGTTTTCCCGCCAATAAAGTTTCCTGTGATAGTCATGCTCTCGCCTCATCTGTATGGGGTATCGGGGGCCAACGCAGTACGGCCCATTACTGGATCTGCTGTGCTATAACCGTAGTAAAATGAAATTAATATTTCAATATTGATAGCTAATGAAATTCAATTTTGGTGACGATGGTCGCAATTTATTGTAAGGAAACGCCGCCTTACGCGCTAAAGTCCGTTAAAAAGAGATTAGACGTAGCGCATCCTGGAACCAGCAGCAATGAAAGCACAACAGAAAAATATTTTGCGAGTCGGCTCAAAAAACCGCCATTTCATACATTGCTAATTTTGGAATAAATGTTTTGACTATGAGGCATTCGAACGAATTCGATCCCTACGTTTCAGGAGAGTCAAAATGGCTATTGCATCGCAACGTTTCTGCATCAACCGCAAGATCGCCCCGTCACTCAGCATTGAGGCCTTTTTCCGGCTGGTGAACAGCCTCGGGCTGAACAAAGTCGAGCTACGTAACGACCTCCCCAGCGGAAAAGTAACCGACAACCTGAGCCATCAGCAGGTGCGGGAGTTGGCTGACCGCTACCATATTGAGATCCTCACGATCAACGCGGTCTACCCCTTCAACTGCCGCACCGCAGAGGTTCGTAGCCTGACGGAGTCATTGTTAAAAGAAGCCAAAGCCGTTGGCGCCAAATCGCTGGTGCTGTGCCCGCTGAACGATGGTACCGAGGTTCCGGCGAGCGAAACCCTTAACGCCCTGCGCGACCTGGCGCCGCTATTCGCCTTCTACGGCATTCAGGGGCTGGTGGAACCGCTCGGTTTCCCGCAGAGCTCGCTGCGCTCCTCGGCGCAGGCGCAAACGCTAATCCACGACGCGCGGGTGCCGTTTAAGCTGCTGATCGATACCTTCCATCATCATCTTTATCCGCAGGCGGAGCAGGAGTTTAACCAGGTGGATATCGGCGAAATCGGTCTGGTCCATCTTTCCGGCGTAGAGGATACCCGCCCGCGCGAAGCCCTTACCGACAATGAGCGCATCATGCTGAGCG
This sequence comes from Klebsiella sp. MBT K-1, assembly GCF_002556465.1. Classification (NCBI taxonomy): domain Bacteria; kingdom Pseudomonadati; phylum Pseudomonadota; class Gammaproteobacteria; order Enterobacterales; family Enterobacteriaceae; genus Klebsiella; species Klebsiella sp. MBT K-1. Next base: position 66,339 of record NZ_PDEL01000018.1, read on the forward strand.
CAAAAGACCAGCTGCAAAGCTGCGAGCAGGTCAAAAACCTGGAGGCGCGCGGCTATCAGGGCGTGTATGCGTTCGAGCCCTTCGCGCCGGAGCTGGCAAACTGGAGCGAAGACGATATCCGCCGCGAAATCGAGCAGAGCATCGCGTTAATTCAGCGCCACTGCGCCTGAAGCGAATAAGCGAAGGCGCGCGTGATTTCCCTCCTTTTGTCATCAGGTTGCCTATACTCGCAGCAGGATAAATGGAGAAATCGATCATGAGCGCACCTCTGCTGATTGCCCGCACGCTGGATAAACAGCTGCATTTACTGCCCGCTATGGCCAACCGCCACGGCTTAATTACCGGCGCCACGGGGACCGGTAAAACCGTCACCCTGCAAAAGCTGGCGGAGTCGTTCTCGGAGATCGGCGTTCCGGTATTTATGGCCGATGTGAAAGGCGACCTCACCGGTATCGCCGAGTCGGGCCAAAGTTCGGAAAAGCTGCAGGCGCGTCTGGAAAAAATCGGCGCAACGGACTGGCAGCCGCACGCTAATCCGGTGGTTCTATGGGATATTTTCGGCGAAAAAGGCCACCCGTTGCGCGCCACGGTTTCCGATCTCGGGCCGCTGCTGCTGGCGCGCCTGCTCAACCTCAATGAGGTTCAGTCCGGGGTGCTGAATATCATCTTCCGTATCGCCGACGATCGCGGGCTGCTGCTGCTCGACTTTAAAGACCTGCGCGCCATTACCCAATACATTGGCGACAACGCCAAAGCGTTTCAGAACCAGTACGGCAATATCAGCAGCGCCTCCGTTGGGGCGATTCAGCGCGGGTTACTTACCCTTGAGCAGCAGGGCGCGGAGCACTTTTTCGGCGAACCTATGCTCGATATTCAGGACTGGATGCGCGTCGACGCTGAGGGTAAAGGGGTGATTAATATCCTGAGCGCCGAGAAGCTCTACCAGATGCCGAAGCTGTACGCCGCCAGCCTGCTGTGGATGCTCTCAGAGCTTTACGAACGGCTGCCGGAGGCCGGCGACCAGGAGAAGCCAAAGCTGGTCTTTTTCTTTGATGAAGCGCATCTGCTGTTTAACGATGCGCCGCAGGTGCTGCTGGATAAAATCGAGCAGGTTATCCGCCTGATTCGCTCTAAGGCCGTCGGTGTTTATTTCGTTTCGCAAAACCCGGCGGACATTCCCGATGCGGTACTCGGGCAACTGGGCAATCGCGTGCAGCACGCTCTGCGTGCCTTCACGCCGAAAGATCAAAAAGCGGTAAAAACCGCCGCGCAAACCATGCGCGCGAATCCGGCGTTCAATACCGAACAGGCGATCCAGGAGCTGGGCACGGGGGAGGCGCTGATCTCCTTTCTTGATGAGAAAGGCAGCCCTTCAATAGTGGAACGCGCAATGGTTATCGCCCCCTGCTCGCGTATGGGGCCGGTCACCGATGACGAACGTAACGGACTGCTTAACCACTCGTCGCTGTACGGGAAATATGAAGAAGAGATCGACCGTGAATCGGCCTTTGAAAGGCTGCAACAGGGCGTTCAGAGCACAACGGAGCAACAGCAGTCGCCGCCGGTAAAAGGCCAGCAAAACGGCGATGACGACGGCCTGCTCGGCGGATTAAAAGACATTCTGTTCGGTACCACCGGGCCGCGCGGTGGCAAACGCGACGGTATCGTACAAACGGCAGCCAAGAGCGCGGTGCGTCAGGTGACCAACCAGATAGTCAGGGGAATGCTGGGAAGCTTGCTTGGCGGGCGGAAACGCTAAAAAAACGCCCCCTTTCTGACTTCAGGAAGGGGGCGCGTTACGTCAGGATTTGCGCATCATCAGCCAGAGGCTCAGCAAGAAGAAGCTGGCGCTCGGCAGCAGCGCGCCGATAATCGGCGGAATGCCGTATACCAGGGTTAGCGGGCCGAAAATCTGGTCCAGCACGTAGAAGATGAAGCCGAAGCTGATCCCGGTCACTACCCTGACGCCCATTGGCACGCTACGCAGCGGGCCAAAGATAAACGACAGCGCCATCAGCATCATCACCGCCACCGACAGCGGCTGGAAGATTTTGCTCCACATATTGAGCTGATAGCGGCCCGGATCCTGACCGCTGGACTTCAGATAGGTGACATAGTTGTGCAGGCCGCTGATGGACAGTGCGTCCGGGTCCAGCGCCACCACGCCGAGCTTATCCGGGGTCAGGTTGGTCTTCCAGGTCCCGCTGACCGTCTGCGTTCCGGTGACCTGTTTCGGATCGGTCAGGTTGGATTCATCCACCTGCGACAGCCGCCAGAGCTTATTCTCGGTATCGAATTTGGCCGACGCGGCATAGCGAACGGACTGCAGGCGGCGCTGGTCGTTAAAGGCGTAGATGCTCACTCCGCCCAGCTCATCGCTGCCTTTTACCCGCTCGATATACACAAAGTTATGGCCGTCTTTCGCCCACAGCCCCTGCTGCGTGGAAAGCAGCGACCCACCGTACATCTGCTGAGCACGATAGTTACGCGCCATCTGCTCGCCCTGCGGGGCAACCCACTCGCCTATCGCCATGGTCAGCAGCACCAGCGGAATCGCGGTTTTCATCACCGACAGCGCCACCTGCAGGCGGGTAAAGCCTGAAGCCTGCATCACCACCAGTTCGCTGCGCTGCGCCAGCATCCCCAGCCCCAGCAGCGCGCCGAGCAGCGCCGCCATCGGGAAGAAGATTTGGATATCTTTCGGCACGCTGAGAATCGTGTAGATTCCGGCCCCCAGCGCATCATAGTTGCCCTGCCCGGCCTTTTTCAGCTGGTCGACAAACTTGATGATGCCGGAGAGGGAAACCAGCATGAACAGGGTCATCATGATGGTGTTGAAAATCGTCTTACCGATATAACGGTCAAGTACCCCAAACGCCTGCATCACGCCGCTCCTTTGTTAAAACGGGCACGGAAGCGGCGCATCGGCACCGTATCCCACAGGTTCAACAGCACGGCCAACGCGAAATAGAGCAGGTTTACCGCCCACATCCAGATCATCGGGTCCATTTTGCCTTTACCGCCGCTCGATTTAATCGACGTTTGCAGCAGGAAGAACACCAGATAGAGCAGCATCGCCGGCAGCATCGACAGCACGCGGCCCTGGCGAGGGTTCACCACGCTAAGCGGCACCACCATCAGCGCCATGATGAACACCGTCGCGACCAGCGTGAAGCGCCAGTGCAGCTCCGCCCGGGCGCGATCGGTATCGGTACGCCACAGGGTGCGCATATCCATCTGCTCGGTATCGTTCGGATCGGATGCCACGGCCTGATGGCCGACAATCGCCTGATAGTTTTTAAAGTCGGTAATGCGGAAGTCGCGCAGCATCGCGGTGCCTTCAAAGCGGGTGCCCTGATTCATGGTCACCACCTGCGAGCCGTCTTTACGCAGCGAGAGCTCGCCGGTATCCGCGACCACCACCGACGGGCGCGCGTTGCCTCGCGGCCGCAGCTGAGCGAGGAAAACGTCGCTGAAGCGGTTGCCGTTGACGTTCTCAATAAACAGCACCGCGCTGCCGTCGCTGGCCTGCTGGAACTGGCCCTGAGCCAGCGCCGCCATGCCGGGGTTCGCTTTCGCTTCCGCCAGCACTTCATCCTGGTGACGAGAAGACCAGGGGCCGGCCCACATCACGTTGACCGCCGCGACGATGCCCGTAAAGAGCGCCAGAATCATGGCGGCTTTCACCAGCACGGCCTTGCTCAGGCCGCAGGCGTGCATCACCGTGATTTCGCTTTCGGTATACAGTTTGCCCAGCGTCATCAGCAGCCCGAGGAATAAGCTCAGGGGCAGAATGAGCTGCGCCATTTCAGGTACGCCCAGCCCTAACAGCGAGAGCACCAGATTGGTCGGGATATCGCCATCAACAGCGGCGCCGAGGATCCTGACCAGTTTCTGACAGAAGAAAATGAGTAGCAGGATGAATAGGATCGCCAACTGGCTTTTCAGCGTCTCACGAACCAGATATCTTATGATTATCACTATAAATACGCCCGTAAAAACCCGTTTTATTGCAGGAAAATTGCTTGTTTCATGGCTTAAACGTCATTTATTCTCTTTGGTCGTCGAAAACATCGCTAAGATTAAATGACTCGCTGGTTCTGCGTATCAGGATCTTTTCTGACGAACCAAGGCCGTAATAACGTTAAGATTAACACGAAGTCACCACAACAGCGGACATGAGTTACGAAAGCTTTCAATTCTATCCGTAGCCACCGTCGTTGTCTTTAAGATTCAGGAGCGTAGTGCATGGAGTTCAGTGTAAAAAGCGGTAGCCCGGAGAAGCAGCGGAGCGCCTGTATCGTGGTCGGCGTCTTTGAACCACGGCGCCTCTCCCCCATCGCCGAACAGCTTGATAAAATTAGCGACGGTTATATCAGCGCCCTGCTGCGTCGCGGCGAGCTGGAAGGCAAACCTGGCCAGACTTTATTGCTGCACCATGTGCCGAACATTCTGTCGGAGCGCATTCTGCTTATTGGCTGCGGTAAAGAGCGCGAGCTGGATGAGCGTCAATACAAGCAGGTCATTCAGAAAACTATCAATACGCTGAATGATACTGGCTCGATGGAAGCCGTCTGCTTCCTGACTGAGCTGCACGTCAAAGGCCGCAATAACTACTGGAAAGTGCGTCAGGCGGTCGAGACCGCCAAAGAGACGCTGTACAGCTTTGACCAGTTGAAAACCAACAAAAGCGAGCCGCGCCGCCCGCTGCGTAAAATGGTTTTCAACGTCCCGACCCGTCGCGAGCTGACCAGCGGCGAACGCGCCATTCAGCACGGTCTGGCGATTGCCGCCGGTATTAAAGCGGCAAAAGATCTCGGCAATATGCCGCCAAACATCTGTAACGCTGCCTATCTGGCTTCTCAGGCGCGCCAGCTGGCCGATACCTACAGTAAGAACGTCATTACCCGCGTTATCGGCGAACAGCAGATGAAAGAGCTGGGAATGAACTCTTATCTGGCGGTCGGCAACGGTTCGCAGAACGAATCACTGATGTCGGTTATCGAATACAAAGGCAGCCCGGCGGAGGATGCGCGTCCTATCGTGCTGGTCGGTAAAGGCCTGACCTTTGACTCCGGCGGCATCTCCATCAAGCCAGCCGAAGGCATGGACGAGATGAAATACGATATGTGCGGCGCGGCGGCGGTGTACGGCGTAATGCGCATGGTGGCAGAACTTCAGCTGCCGCTGAACGTTGTCGGCGTGCTTGCCGGATGTGAAAACATGCCGGGTGGTCGCGCCTACCGACCAGGCGACGTGTTGACCACGATGTCCGGGCAAACGGTTGAAGTGCTGAACACCGATGCCGAAGGGCGTCTGGTGCTGTGCGATGTGCTGACCTACGTCGAGCGCTTCGAGCCGGAGACGGTAATCGACGTGGCGACGCTGACCGGCGCCTGCGTGATAGCGCTGGGCCATCACATCACCGGCCTGATGTCGAACCACAATCCGCTGGCCCACGAGCTGATCGGCGCCTCCGAACTGGCGGGCGATCGCGCATGGCGTCTGCCGCTTGGCGACGAGTTCCAGGAACAGCTGGAGTCTAACTTCGCCGATATGGCGAACATCGGCGGCCGTCCAGGCGGAGCGATTACCGCGGGCTGCTTCCTGGCGCGCTTTACCCGCAAGTACAACTGGGCGCACCTGGATATCGCCGGTACCGCGTGGCGTTCCGGGAAAGCCAAAGGCGCGACCGGTCGTCCGGTGGCGATGCTGTCGCAGTTCCTGCTCAACCGCGCTGGATTTACCGGCGAAGAGTGATGCAACGTGCCGGGTGTACCCGGCCTACTAACGACAGTACATCGTAGGCCGGGTCCACCCGGCTTAAGCATTTAAAGTCATCACAAGAAGCCCCATATATGAAAAACGCAACGTTCTACCTTCTGGACAACGACACACAACAAGACGGTCTGAGCGCCGTTGAACAACTGGTGTGTGACATTGCCGCAGAACGTTGGCGCAGCGGCAAGCGAGTGCTCATCGCCTGCGAAGATGAGCAGCAGGCCATTCGTCTGGATGAGGCGCTGTGGGCGCGGCCAGCGGAAAGTTTTGTTCCGCATAATCTGGCGGGAGAAGGTCCGCGCGGCGGCGCGCCGGTGGAGATCGCCTGGCCGCAAAAGCGCAACAGTAGCCCGCGGGATATACTGATTAGCCTGCGGCTAAACTTTGCAGATTTTGCCACCGCTTTCACAGAAGTGATAGACTTCGTCCCTTATGAAGATTCTTTGAAACAACTGGCGCGCGAACGTTATAAAGCGTACCGCATGGCTGGTTTCAACCTGAACACGGCAACCTGGAAATAATGGAAAAGACATACAACCCCCAAGATATCGAACAGCCGCTTTACGAGCACTGGGAAAAGCAGGGCTATTTCAAGCCTAACGGCGATGAAAGCAAAGAGTCCTTCTGCATCATGATCCCGCCGCCGAACGTCACCGGCAGTTTGCATATGGGTCATGCCTTCCAGCAAACCATCATGGATACCATGATTCGCTACCAGCGCATGCAGGGTAAAAACACCCTGTGGCAGGCCGGTACCGACCACGCGGGTATCGCTACCCAGATGGTGGTTGAGCGTAAGATTGCCGCCGAAGAAGGTAAAACCCGCCACGACTACGGTCGCGACGCCTTTATCGATAAAATCTGGCAGTGGAAAGCGGAGTCCGGCGGCACCATTACCCGCCAGATGCGCCGCCTGGGCAACTCCGTGGACTGGGAGCGCGAGCGCTTTACCATGGACGAAGGCCTGTCCAACGCCGTCAAAGAAGTCTTTGTCCGCCTGTATAAAGAAGATCTGATCTACCGCGGCAAGCGCCTGGTCAACTGGGACCCGAAACTGCGCACCGCTATCTCCGATCTGGAAGTGGAAAACCGCGAGTCTAAAGGCTCGATGTGGCATATCCGCTATCCGCTGGCCGACGGCGCGAAAACCGCTGACGGTAAAGATTATCTGGTCGTCGCCACCACCCGACCGGAGACCGTGCTGGGCGATACCGGCGTGGCCGTTAACCCGGAAGATCCGCGCTATAAAGACCTTATCGGCAAATTCGTGATCCTGCCGCTGGTTGACCGCCGCATTCCGATCGTTGGCGATGAACACGCCGATATGGAAAAAGGCACCGGCTGCGTGAAGATCACCCCGGCGCACGACTTTAACGACTATGAAGTCGGTAAGCGTCACGCCCTGCCGATGATCAACATCCTGACCTTTGACGGCGACATCCGCGAAACCGCGGAAGTTTACGATACCAAAGGCAACGAGTCTGACGTCTACTCAAACGCCATCCCGACGGAGTTCCAGAAGCTGGAGCGCTTTGCCGCGCGTAAAGCGGTGGTTGCCGCTATCGATGCCCTGGGCCTGCTGGACGAGATTAAACCGCACGACCTGACCGTCCCTTACGGCGACCGCGGCGGCGTGGTGATCGAACCGATGCTGACCGACCAGTGGTATGTGCGTGCCGACGTGCTGGCAAAACCGGCGGTTGAAGCGGTTGAGAACGGCGACATTCAGTTCGTGCCGAAACAGTACGAAAACATGTACTTCTCCTGGATGCGCGATATTCAGGACTGGTGTATCTCCCGCCAGCTGTGGTGGGGTCACCGCATCCCGGCATGGTACGACAACGACGGCAACGTCTACGTTGGCCGCACCGAAGACGAAGTACGTCAGGAAAATAACCTCGGCGCCGACGTGGCGCTGCGCCAGGACGAAGACGTTCTCGATACCTGGTTCTCCTCCGCGCTGTGGACCTTCTCCACCCTCGGCTGGCCGGAAAATACCGATGCCCTGCGCCAGTTCCACCCAACCAGCGTGATGGTTTCCGGCTTCGATATCATCTTCTTCTGGATTGCCCGCATGATCATGATGACCATGCACTTCATCAAAGATGAAAACGGCAAGCCGCAGGTGCCGTTTAAAACCGTCTACATGACCGGCCTGATCCGCGATGACGAAGGCCAGAAGATGTCCAAATCGAAGGGCAACGTTATCGACCCGCTGGATATGGTCGACGGCATTTCCCTGCCGGAGCTGCTGGAAAAACGCACCGGTAACATGATGCAGCCGCAGCTGGCGGAAAAAATCGCCAAACGCACCGAGAAACAGTTCCCGAATGGCATTGAGCCGCACGGCACCGACGCCCTGCGCTTTACTCTGGCGGCGTTGGCCTCTACCGGCCGCGATATCAACTGGGATATGAAGCGTCTGGAAGGTTACCGTAACTTCTGCAACAAACTGTGGAACGCCAGCCGCTTTGTGCTGATGAACACCGAAGATCAGGATTGTGGCTTTAACGGCGGTGAAATGACCCTGTCGCTGGCGGACCGCTGGATCCTCGCGGAATTCAACCAGACCGTCAAAGCCTACCGCGAGGCGCTGGACGGCTTCCGTTTCGATATCGCCGCGGGCATTCTGTATGAGTTCACCTGGAACCAGTTCTGCGACTGGTATCTGGAGCTGACCAAGCCGGTGATGAACGGCGGTTCCGAGTCTGAACTGCGCGGCACCCGCAATACCCTGGTGACCGTGCTGGAAGGTCTGCTGCGCCTGGCGCATCCGATCATCCCGTTCATCACCGAAACCATCTGGCAGCGCGTGAAGGTCATTTGCGGTATCACTGCCGATACCATCATGCTGCAGCCGTTCCCGCAGTACGATGCGTCTCAGGTTGACGAAGCGGCGCTGGCCGATACCGAATGGCTGAAGCAGGCGATCGTCGCCGTGCGTAACATCCGTGCGGAAATGAACATCGCCCCAGGTAAGCCGCTGGAGCTGCTGCTGCGCGGTTGCAGCGAAGCCGCGGTTCGTCGCGTGAACGACAACCGTAGCTTCCTGCTGAACCTGGCGCGTCTGGAAAGCATCACCGTGCTGCCCGCCGATGATAAAGGTCCGGTTTCGGTGACCAAAATTATTGACGGCGCCGAGCTGCTGATCCCGATGGCTGGTCTTATCAACAAAGAAGATGAGCTGGCGCGCCTCGCGAAAGAAGTGACAAAAATCGAAGGCGAGATTGGCCGCATCGAAAGCAAGCTCTCCAACGAAGGCTTTGTGGCGCGCGCGCCGGAAGCGGTGATCGCCAAAGAGCGTGAGAAGCTGGAAGGTTACGCGGAAGCGAAAGCGAAGCTGATTGAGCAGCAGGCGGTTATCGCCGCGCTGTAATTCACTCGCCCCTTATCCCATCCGGGTAAGGGGCGTTTTCTGTGAAAGATCCTCGCTTGCACTCTCCCCTTCCGCAATGTTATTAACAACATTATCCGTCATCATTTTGCAATGAGTCTTCACATGAATACGAGCGCAACCCTACCGCTAACCCTGCGCCGCATCACGGCTAATGACAATCCGGCGATAGCTAACGTTATCCGCCAGGTTTCCGCCGAATATGGTCTGACCGCCGATAAAGGCTATACGGTCGCCGATCCGAATCTGGATCAACTCTATGAGCTTTATAGCCAACCGGGTTCCGCCTATTGGGTCGTTGAGCTGAATGGTGAAGTGGTTGGCGGCGGCGGCGTGGCGCCGCTCTCCTGCAGCGAGCCCGATATCTGCGAACTGCAGAAAATGTATTTTATGACCTCCGCGCGCGGCCGGGGGCTGGCGAAAAAGCTGGCGCTGATGGCCCTGGATTACGCCCGTGAACAAGGTTTCAAACGCTGCTATCTGGAAACCACCGCCTTCCTTAAAGAAGCGGTCGGTTTATATGAGCATCTCGGCTTTGAGCATATCGACGGGCCGCTGGGCTGCACCGGCCACGTTGACTGCGAAGTCACGATGCTGAAAGTACTGTAGCCCTGAGTGTTCCTTGTACCGGCCACAGCATCAGACAAAGACCACAACGCTAATCGGTGATGGGCGCAGGCCGCTGCGGTGAAGCTGCGGCCTGGCGCTCAGACCGGCACGCCGCTGTGAAAACGAAACTCCGCTTCAGGCGCGTTAATTAACGCCGCTTCCGCCTCGCCAAGCTGGCGCACGCGTTCGCTGATATCGTCCGCGGCAATCCTCTGCGCTAAGTCCAGATAGTCCTGATAGTGGCGCGCTTCGGAGCGCAGCAGCGACAGATAAAACTTCTGCAGATCGTCATCCAGCCATGGCGCCAGCGCGGCAAAACGCTCGCAGGAACGGGCTTCAATGTAGGCGCCGCAAATCAGTTTATCGATCAGCATCACCGGTTCGTGAGAACGCACTTCCCGACGCAGCCCACGGGCGTAATTGCTGGCGGTGATTTTGACGTAGGGAATATCGCGGGAAAGCATGATTTCGCGCACCTGCCAGAAGTGATGCAGCTCCTCTTTGATCAGCAAAATCATGCTGTCGAGCAGCTGACGTCCCCAGGGATCGTCGGTCTGCGGCATGGCGCTTTTGTTTATCTGCTTATGCAGCGCGACGAAATCCGGCTCCGGGCCCCAGCGGTAGGTGAAGTCCTCGTAGGGCTTCAGGCAGGCCAGCAGCTCATCGGCGCCGTCTTTATCCGCGACGTATCGACGTACCAGCAGCATGGCGTTTTGCGCCGCTTTCAGCTCGCACACCATATGGTCGGTCAACAGCAGCGGAAGATTTTCCGGTTTACGGGCTTCATCAATCCACGCCTGAGGAGTTGGGCAATGCAGAAAACCTAAAATCGGGGCGAGTATTTGCGGGTAATCCATTAAAATTCCTTGCTATACGGCGGCATAACGCACCGCCGTATACCTCTGCTACCTAGTGGCGAACGCCGTCGTCGTCTTCATCAACGAGATCTTCGTCGTCATCGCCTTCTTCGTCTTCCCCGTTAGGATCTTCGTAGTAGGTGCCCCAGCCGTCGTATTCCACGTCGTATTTTTCCGCCAGCGTCATCAGCTGCTCAACCTGGGCATCGATCAGCTCGGCATTCAGCGCGGATTCGCTGAGGATATCGCAGCAAATAACGGTATCTCCCTCTTCCACTTCCAGCTCTTCTGGCTCAGTCACTTCATAGCCCAGCTTGAAGGCTTCTACCGCCACTTTCTCCAGCGTTTCGAAATCATCGGCGGAGAGATGGTGCTCAATGGTATACAGCGCGTCCGGATCGCTGCCGTCTTCGAGCAGCTCTTCAATAATCAGACGCGTTTCTTCACGCTGTTCTTCCAGTAATTCCGGGTTGGCCATGGCTCGTTCCTCATAATGTGTCGCAGATGCTTCTATTGTCACATACCGCCGTGATTGCCTCCACCTTCTGAGCGAAAGATTTATGACACGGGGTTGCAAATGAATATTCATACATATAAAGTGAATTTTAATTCAACAAATGGTCTAAGCCATGTGAGGGAACCATGTCCGCGTTTTATCAGAAGCATTTTTTAAAGTTGCTTGATTTTACTCCTGCAGAAATTACCGCCCTGCTTGAACTGGCGGCCAGGCTCAAAGCTGATAAGAAAAACAATATCGAAATTCAGCATCTCACCGGCAAAAACATCGCGCTCATCTTCGAAAAAGACTCTACCCGCACCCGATGCTCTTTCGAAGTTGCCGCATTTGACCAGGGCGCTCGCGTCACGTATCTCGGACCAAGCGGCAGCCAGATTGGCCACAAAGAGTCGATTAAAGACACCGCCCGCGTGCTGGGACGCATGTACGACGGTATTCAATATCGCGGTCATGGCCAGGAAGTGGTGGAAACTCTTGCCGAATATGCCGGCGTTCCGGTCTGGAACGGCCTGACCAATGAATTCCACCCTACTCAGCTGCTGGCGGACCTGCTGACCATGCAAGAGCACCTGCCGGGCAAAGCCTTTAACCAGATGACCCTGGTCTACGCCGGCGACGCGCGGAATAATATGGGCAACTCCATGCTCGAAGCCGCCGCGCTGACCGGTCTGGATCTGCGTCTGGTCGCGCCAACGGCCTGCTGGCCGGAAGAGAAGCTGGTCGAGCAGTGCCGGGCGCTGGCGCAGAAAAACGGTGGCAATATTACGCTGACCGAAGATATCGCCGCGGGCATGAAGGGCGCTGACTTTATCTATACCGACGTCTGGGTATCGATGGGCGAAGCCAAAGAGAAGTGGGCAGAGCGTATCGCGCTGCTGCGCGCGTATCAGGTGAATAGCGAGATGATGGCGCTGACCGGCAATCCGCAGGTGAAATTCCTCCACTGCCTGCCCGCGTTCCACGACGACCAGACCACGCTCGGCAAACAGATGGCGGCGGAGTACGGCCTGCACGGCGGGATGGAAGTGACCGACGAGGTATTTGAATCCGCGGCCAGCATCGTTTTCGATCAGGCGGAAAACCGCATGCATACCATCAAAGCGGTGATGGTGGCGACGCTGGGTAAGTAAGCGTTCTCACGATATTTCCCCGGATTGCGCTGCGCTTATCCGGGCTATCCGCCGCCAAACCGCACGGATCTGTAGCCCGGGCAAGGCGCCAGCCGCAGCCCGTGGGCGTTCCCGGAGGCGGCGCTTGACGCGCCTGTCCGGGCTACCGGACCGCAACAACCATAGCCTCGGCGAGCAGCCCGGGATATTTTTTACGCCATCAGCATCTTCACAACCGCTTTGCGCACCTTCGCCGGCGTGCCGACGGCGCACAGCGGCTTATGCACTTCGCCGGGATAGAACACCACAAAGTCGCCTTCGCTGAGGATGACGGTTTTTTCCTGCGCCCCCTCCGCCAGGAAGGCGATGTCTTTATCCGCCAGCCAGTTGGTATCCGGCGCACCGGCGGGAAGAACGCTAAAGGTCATGCCCTCCTGGCCTTTGAGTACAATCTGGATGTCGAGGTAACGGGCGTGATACTCGGCGCGGCGGTCAGCCATCGGCTCGGTGGTATCTTCGGATATGAGATAGAACAGATTGTTGCCGTCAATATCATGTTTACCCAGCGGCGTCGCGTCGGTGACGTGGGCCTTAACGTGTTCGATAGCTTCGCGCAGAGACGCCGGCAGCCAGCTCTGCAGATGGTGAATGTTCCCAACGATCATAATAACCTCTGATTATAAAACAGCTTTTCATTTTCCGTTTTATACCCCCCTTCGCACTGCCATACCACCTCTTTTTCAGGGTTTTTTGCATTACCGCACTCTTCTCCAGGCAAACGTTTACCTTTTGTGGATTAATCGCTTGATCCGAAAATTGAGCTGCGTATAATGCCACCCGTTTTGCCGGGAGGAATTATGGTTCAGTGTGTACGACATCGCGTCTTACCGCGTCTGAAAACAGGCGCTGGCCTGCCGTTTTTTCTTTCCGTTGCATCCGTATTCGTAAAGCCCCTTATTTAAGGGGCTTTTTTTTTGCCCAGGCGTCAGGAGATAAACATGGCTAATCCGCTGTATCAAAAACATATCATTTCTATAAACGATCTCAGCCGCGAAGACCTTGAACTGGTACTGGCAACCGCAGCAAAGCTCAAAGCCCATCCACAGCCTGAGCTGCTGAAGCATAAAGTGATTGCCAGCTGCTTTTTTGAAGCGTCGACCCGCACCCGCCTGTCGTTTGAAACCTCGATGCACCGCCTGGGCGCCAGCGTGGTCGGTTTCTCAGACAGCAGCAACACCTCGCTGGGCAAAAAAGGCGAAACCCTGGCCGATACCATCTCGGTCATCAGCACCTATGTCGATGCCATCGTTATGCGCCACCCGCAGGAAGGCGCGGCGCGCCTGGCGACCGAGTTCTCCGGCGGTATTCCGGTACTCAACGCCGGCGACGGCGCGAATCAGCATCCGACGCAGACCCTGCTGGATCTGTTCACCATTCAGGAGACCCAGGGCCGTCTGGAAAATCTTAACGTCGCGATGGTCGGCGATCTGAAATACGGCCGCACCGTTCACTCCCTAACCCAGGCGCTGGCGAAATTTAACGGCAACCGCTTCTACTTTATCGCGCCGGACGCGCTGGCCATGCCGCAGTACATCCTCGACATGCTCGACGAAAAAGGCATTGCCTGGAGCCTGCATAGCGCCATTGAAGAGGTGATGGAAGAGGTGGACATTCTGTATATGACCCGGGTGCAGAAAGAGCGCCTCGACCCGTCGGAATATGCCAATGTGAAGGCGCAGTTTGTCCTGCGCGCCGCCGATCTGGAAGGCGCCCGCGCCAACATGAAGGTGCTGCACCCGCTGCCGCGTATTGATGAAATCACCACCGATGTCGATAAAACGCCGCATGCCTGGTACTTCCAGCAGGCGGGCAACGGCATCTTCGCGCGCCAGGCGTTACTGGCGCTGGTACTGAATAGCGATCTGGCACTGTAAGGGGAAAAAGAGATGACACACGACAACAAATTACAGGTAGAAGCCATCAAACGTGGCACCGTTATCGACCATATCCCGGCGCAGGTCGGCTTTAAGCTGCTAACCCTGTTCAAACTGACCGAAACGGATCAGCGCATCACCATCGGCCTGAACCTGCCGTCAGGTGAAATGGGCCGCAAAGATTTAATCAAAATCGAAAACACCTTCCTGACCGACGAGCAGGTCAACCAGCTCTCCCTGTACGCGCCGCAGGCGACGGTGAACCGCATTGATGATTATGAAGTGGTCGGTAAATCCCGTCCGCATCTGCCGGATCGCATCAACAACGTGCTGGTTTGCCCCAACAGCAACTGCATCAGCCACGCCGAGCCGGTCTCTTCCAGCTTTGCGGTAAAAAAACGTGAAAACGATATCGCGCTGAAGTGCAAATATTGTGAAAAAGAGTTCTCACATAATGTGGTTCTGGCGAACTAATTGAGGTTGGTATTGCGTACCCGGCTCCCTATAATGGCCGGGTCTCTTACCTCTCATCTTTCGCAGTTAGCGACGCGAAAGATTTATATAATGCTGTGATTCAGGAGAACTCATGTCTAAAACTATCGCGACGGAAAATGCACCCGCAGCTATCGGCCCGTACGTTCAGGGTGTTGATCTGGGTAACATGATTATCACTTCCGGCCAGATCCCGGTAGACCCGAAAACCGGCAGCGTGCCGGAAGATGTCGCCGCTCAGGCGCGTCAGTCGCTGGACAACGTGAAGGCCATCGTTGAAGCCGCGGGTCTGAAAGTGGGCGATATCGTTAAAACTACCGTTTTCGTGAAAGATCTGAACGACTTCGCCACCGTGAACGCCGCCTATGAAGCCTTCTTCACTGAACATGACGCCACCTTCCCGGCGCGCTCCTGCGTGGAAGTGGCGCGTCTGCCGAAAGACGTGAAGATTGAGATTGAAGCGATCGCCATTCGTCGCTAATCGGATGCGGTATGAACAAAGGCAGCCAACGGCTGCCTTTGTTGTTTCTGCGCGTAAAGCTCCCCGCTCACTGCCAGCCGTAGCGACGGCTGTAGAAACCTTTCACCATCTGCGTCAGCGTCATATAGCCCGCCAGGATGGCAATTAGCCACGGGAAGTAGCTTAGCGGCAACGCCTGAAGCTGCAAATAGCCTGCCAGCGGCGAGAACGGCAGCGCAATCCCTACCACCATCACCAGCAGCGTCATCACGATCAGCGGCCAGGCCGCGCGGCTCTGAATAAACGGGATCCTGCGCGTGCGGATCATATGCACAATCAACGTCTGCGACAGCAGGCCAACCACGAACCAGCCGGACTGGAACAACGTTTGATGTTCCGGCGTATTGGCATGGAACACCCACCACATCAGACAGAACGTCAGAATATCGAATATCGAACTGATCGGCCCAAAAAAGACCATAAAGCGCCCGAGATCCGCCGGGTTCCAGCGCTGCGGTTTACGGATCTGCTCATCGTCAACGTTATCAAACGGGATCGCGACCTGGGATACATCGTACAGCAGGTTCTGGATCAGCAGATGCAGCGGCAGCATCGGCAGGAACGGCAGGAAGGCGCTGGCCACCAGCACGCTGAAGACGTTACCGAAGTTGGAGCTGGCGGTCATTTTGATGTACTTGAGCATATTGGCGAAGGTCCGGCGGCCTTCAATAACCCCCTCCTCCAGCACCATCAGGCTCTTCTCCAGCAGGATGATATCCGCCGCCTCGCGGGCAATATCCACCGCGCCGTCGACGGAAATACCGATATCCGCCGCGCGCAGCGCCGGGGCGTCGTTAATGCCGTCGCCCATAAAGCCCACCACGTGTCCTTCGCGTTTCAGCAGGGTCACGATACGCTCTTTGTGCAGCGGCGCCAGGCGCGCAAACAGGGTCGTACGTTTTGCCAGCTCGGCTAGCTCATCATCGTTCAGCGCTTCAACCTGGCTGCCGATAACCACATCCCCCGCGTCCAGCCCCACTTCGTGGCAGACTTTGGCCGCCACCAGCTCGCTGTCGCCGGTGAGGATTTTGACCGTAATGCCGCTGGCCTTCAGCGCCTTCAGCGCCGGGGCTGTGGTCTCTTTCGGCGGATCGAGGAAGGCGATATAGCCTTCGAGGATCAGGTCTGACTCATCCGCGCGCTGGTAGTCGCCTTCGCGGGCGGGCAGGTACTTCGTCGCCACCGCTACCACGCGCAATCCCTGACGGTTGAGGGTATCGGTCACGCGACGGATGCGCCGCAGCATGGTGTCGTCCAGCGGTACGATGTCGCCGTTATAGCGCACCTGGGTCGAGACGTTGAGGATCTCCTGCAAAGCGCCTTTGCAGATCAGCTGATGGACGTTGTCCTGCTCCTGCACCACCACCGACATACGGCGACGCTCAAAATCGAACGGGATCTCATCCACTTTTTGCCAGCGTTCCGCCAGCCCGCGCGCCGGCTCCAGTTCCACTCCCTCCAGCACTGCGGTATCGAGCAGATTCTTCAGTCCGGTCTGATAATGGCTATTCAGCCAGGCGGTATGCAGCACGCGTTCGCTCACTTTGCCGGAGACATCGGTGTGGTTCTCCAGCACGATTTTATCCTGCGTCAGGGTACCGGTTTTATCGGTGCACAGAATGTCCATCGCGCCAAAGTTCTGTATCGCGTCGAGATGCTTGACGATCACTTTCTGTTTCGACAGCTTCACCGCCCCGCGCGCCAGGGTCGAGGTGACGATCATCGGCAGCATTTCCGGGGTCAGGCCCACCGCGACGGAGAGCGCGAACAGCGCCGCCTCCCACCAGTCGCCTTTGGTGTAGCCGTTAATCAGCAGCACTATCGGCGTCATCACCAGCATAAAGCGGATCAGCAGCATGCTGACCCGGCTGATGCCTTTCTGAAAGGCGTTCGGCTCGCTTTCCTGCTCGCTGACGCGACCGGCCAGCTGGCCAAACCAGGTGCCGCCGCCGGTGGCGAAAACGATGGCCTGCGCCGATCCGCTCACCACGTTGGTGCCCATAAAGCACAGGGTGTCGCACTCCAGCGGGTTCGTCTGTAGCGGGTCGCGGGTGCGGGTCACTTTTTCGACGGGCAGCGATTCCCCGGTCAGCGAGGCCTGGGCGACAAACAGGTCGCGCGCCTGAATGATGCGCAGATCTGCCGGGATCATGTCTCCCGCCGATAGCTTGACGATATCTCCCGGCACCAGCTGGTCGATAGGGAGTTCGCACCAGCGGCTCTCGCCCTGCTCGTTCACCACCCGCAGGACCGTCGCGGTGTTGCTGACCATCGCCTTCAGGGCATCCGCCGCTTTGGTCGAGCGGGCTTCCTGGATAAAGTTCAGCAGCGTGGAGATCCCCACCATCAGGGCGATAACCGCCGCGGCAAACAGATCCTCCGTCGAGTAGGAGACGATACCCAGGACGGTCAGCAGCAGGTTGAAGGGGTTGCGATAGCAGCTCCACAGATGCACCCACCACGGCGACGGCTTCTGCGCCGGGATCTGGTTTTCGCCGTACTGCGCGATTTTCTGCGCCACTTCGCCTTCGTTTAGCCCTTCCGGATGGCTGGAGAAAGCGCGCCAGATTTCATTCTCATCCATTGCCGCCACGTTCAGGCACTGCTTACCGAGAGAATCCGGGATCGGCGCGCTCGCCAGATTGCGGGCATCGGGTAGCGGATCGCGTTGCACTAAACGACGCGGTAAATGACGGCCAAGCTGGGCAAACAGCTGGCGGGTAAAATTTTTCAACATAAACAGTCCCTCCGCGCTCGCGCGAGCGAACGCAGCGCTACCGACAGGCGCGGGTCAACCTTACCTGTCAGGCATATTATTTTTATGGCAGGGACATCAAGGACGTCGCTGCTTTACGCTTCCGGTAAAGCAGCGCTAAGCGGGATTACCGGAAAAAAAGATGGCTCCATCGAGGGTCGGGAGTGGGTTCGGGGTCCATAAAATCTCCGGTAAATGAATACAAACGGCGCGAATTATATCGTCACCGATAATCTATTTGTGGCTATTATGGCGATGATACCCCCGGGTAGCTAAACCAGACGTAAACCAGACTTTGCTCATTGTGGTTTCCTTGAGTAGCATTAGGCTGACTTTAATCGGACCACAACGAGAACCCTGCATGCAAAACCGGCTGACCATCAAAGATATCGCGCGCTTAAGCGGCGTCGGGAAATCGACGGTATCCCGCGTGCTTAATAACGAAAGCGGCGTTAGCGAACGCACTCGCGAGCGAGTGGAAGCGGTGATGCAGCAGCACGGATTTTCGCCCTCGCGTTCCGCCAGGGCGATGCGCGGCCAGAGCGATAAAGTGGTGGCGATCATCGTCACCCGTCTGGATTCGTTGTCGGAAAACCTCGCCGTTCAGACCATGCTCCCCGCCTTTTACGCCCAGGGCTACGATCCGATTATGATGGAAAGTCAGTTCTCCCCGGCGCTGGTCGAGGAGCATCTCGGCATGCTCGCCCGGCGCAATATCGACGGCGTGGTGCTGTTTGGTTTTACCGGCATCCAGCAAGAGATGCTCACCCCTTGGCGGGAGACGCTGGTGCTGCTGGCCCGCGACGCGCCGGGCATCGCCTCCGTCTGCTATGACGATGAAGGGTCGATCAGGATGCTGATGCAGCGTCTTTACGATCGCGGGCATCGCCATATCAGCTTCCTCGGCGTGCCGCATAGCGATGTGACCACCGGGCAGCGCCGCCACCAGGCCTATCTCGATTTCTGTCTGAAAAAACGCCTCACTCCCCTCGCCGCGCTGCCGGGTCTGGGCATGAAACAGGGCTACGAAAGCGTCGCAGAGGTGCTATCGGCAGAGACCAGCGCGCTGGTCTGCGCTACCGATACCCTCGCGCTGGGGGCCAGCAAGTATCTCCAGCAGCAGGGAATCGATCGTCTCCAGCTTGCCAGCGTCGGCAGCACGCCGCTGATGAAGTTTCTCCACCCGGAGATCCTGACGGTCGATCCCGGCTATGCCGAATCCGGACGCCAGGCGGCACAGCAGCTGATCGAGCAGATCGCCGGCCACCGTGAGCCCCGTCAAATCGTCATTCCCGCCGTACTGAATTAAGTCCGCCTGAGCGATTTATGTGATCTTCGCTGCGTTTCGGGAACGTTCCCATTTTGCAATTCAAACGAAGCGGTTAGGATTCAGCTCAAGTTAAATATGCTATCTCTCCCCCTCGGTCATGAGGCCTCATCATGAGTAAAGTGAATCAGCAGGACATCGATAAACTTATCGAACTGGTGGGCGGGCGCGACAATATCGCCACCGTCAGCCACTGTATTACCCGTCTGCGCTTTGTGCTGAATAATCCGGCCATCGCCAAACCGAAAGACATTGAACAGCTACGCATGGTGAAGGGCTGCTTTACCAACGCCGGACAGTTCCAGGTGGTGATCGGCACCGAGGTTGGCGACTACTATAAAGCGCTGCTGGCGACCACCGGCCAGGCCAGCGCCGACAAAGAGCAGGCCAAAAAAGCCGCGCGGCAAAATATGAAATGGCATGAACAGCTCATTTCACACTTCGCGGAGATCTTCTTTCCGCTGCTGCCTGCGCTGATCAGCGGCGGCCTGATCTTAGGCTTCCGCAACGTGATCGGCGATCTACCGATGAGCAACGGCCAGACGCTGGCGCAGATGCACCCGTCGCTGAAAACTATTTATGACTTCCTGTGGCTGATTGGCGAGGCGATCTTCTTCTACCTGCCGGTGGGCATCTGCTGGTCCGCGGTCAAGAAAATGGGCGGCACGCCGATCCTCGGCATCGTGCTGGGCGTCACGCTGGTCTCTCCGCAACTGATGAACGCCTACCTGCTGGGCCAGCAGGTGCCGGAAGTCTGGAACTTTGGTCTGTTCACGATTGAGAAAGTCGGCTACCAGGCGCAGGTTATCCCGGCCCTGCTGGCGGGACTGGCGCTCGGCTTTATCGAAACGCGGCTGAAACGCATCGTGCCTGACTATCTCTATCTGGTGATCGTACCGGTCTGTTCGCTGATTCTGGCGGTCTTCCTCGCGCACGCCTTTATCGGCCCGTTTGGCCGCATGATTGGCGACGGCGTGGCCTGGGCCGTGCGTCACCTGTTAACCGGCAGCTTCGCGCCGATTGGCGCCGCGCTGTTCGGCTTCCTGTACGCGCCGCTGGTGATTACCGGGGTTCATCAGACCACGCTCGCCATCGATATGCAGATGATTCAGAGCATGGGCGGGACGCCGGTATGGCCGCTGATTGCGCTATCCAACATCGCCCAGGCGTCGGCGGTCGTGGGAATCATCATCGCCAGCCGCAAGCAGAATGAACGCGAAATCTCCGTTCCGGCCGCCATTTCCGCCTACCTCGGCGTCACGGAGCCGGCCATGTACGGTATCAACCTGAAGTACCGCTTCCCGATGCTGTGCGCGATGGTCGGCTCCGGTCTTGCCGGGCTACTGTGCGGTCTGAATGGCGTAATGGCCAACGGTATCGGCGTCGGCGGCCTGCCGGGCATCCTCTCTATCCAGCCAACCTACTGGCAGGTTTACGCGCTGGCGATGGCCATCGCCGTGGTGGTGCCGATTGTCCTGACGACGGTCGTCTACCAGCGCAAATTCCGCCAGGGCACCTTACAGATTGTCTGACTTCTTATTTTCGGGGCGCCCAGGCGCCCCCTTGCTGTAGCAGGAACGCGATATGAATACCCTTCCCCTCTGGTGGCAAAACGGCGTTATTTATCAAATCTATCCGAAGAGTTTCCAGGACACGACCGGGACCGGAACCGGCGATCTGCGCGGCGTGACCTCCCGCCTCGACTATCTGCAAAAGCTCGGCGTTGACGCCATCTGGCTGACGCCGTTCTACGTCTCGCCGCAGGTGGATAATGGCTACGACGTCGCCAACTATACCGCTATCGACCCAACCTACGGCACGCTGGACGATTTCGACGAACTGGTCGCTCAGGCGCACGCTCGCGGGATCCGCATTGTGCTGGATATGGTGCTGAACCACACTTCGACCGAACACGCGTGGTTCCGCGAAGCGCTCAATAAAGAGAGTCCGTATCGCCAGTTCTATATCTGGCGCGACGGTGAACCCACCACGCCGCCCAACAACTGGCGCTCTAAATTTGGCGGTAACGCCTGGCAGTGGCACGCCGAAAGCGAGCAGTACTATCTGCATCTGTTCGCGGTTGAGCAGGCGGACCTGAATTGGGAAAACCCGGCGGTGCGCGCGGAGCTGAAAAAAGTGTGCGAGTTCTGGGCCGATCGCGGCGTCGACGGCCTGCGCCTCGACGTGGTCAATTTGATCTCCAAAGACCAGACCTTTCCGTCCGATACGGATGGCGACGGCCGCCGCTTCTATACCGACGGCCCGCGAGCGCACGAATTTTTGCAGGAGATGAGCCGCGATGTCTTTACCCCGCGCAACCTGATGACGGTCGGCGAAATGTCCTCCACCACGCTTGCGCATTGCCAGAAGTACGCGGCGCTCGACGGCGGCGAACTGTCGATGACCTTTAACTTCCACCATCTGAAGGTTGACTACCCCGGCGGCGAGAAGTGGACGCTGGCGAGCCCGGATTTTGTGGCCTTGAAATCGCTGTTCAGGCACTGGCAGCAGGGGATGCACAATCGCGCGTGGAACGCGCTGTTCTGGTGTAACCACGACCAGCCGCGCATCGTCTCCCGCTTCGGCGACGAGGGAGAGTACCGCGTCCCGGCGGCGAAAATGCTGGCGATGGTGCTTCACGGTATGCAGGGCACGCCCTATATCTATCAGGGCGAAGAGATCGGCATGACGAATCCGCACTTTACGCGCATTACCGATTATCGCGACGTTGAGAGCCACAACATGTTTATCGAACGCGCGGCGCAGGGTCAGGACCCGGATGAACTTCTGGCGATTCTGGCCAGCAAATCGCGCGATAACAGCCGTACGCCAATGCAGTGGAACAGCGCTGATCACGGCGGTTTTAGCGCAGGCGAGCCGTGGATTGCGCTGTGCGATAACTATCGCGAGATCAACGCCGAAGCGGCGCTGGCGGACCCGGAATCGGTGTTTTATACCTATCAGCAGCTGATTGCGCTGCGCAAGAGCGCGCCGGTGCTGACCTGGGGCGACTATCAGGACCTGCTGCCGGAACATCCGTCGCTGTGGTGCTACCGCCGTCAGTGGCAGGGACAAACGCTGGTCGTCGTGGCGAACCTGAGCCGCGAGTTTCAGCGCTGGCAGCCGGAAGCGATGGGCGGCGAATGGGGGATGCTGATGAGCAACTACGCGGAAGCGGCAAACCGTCCTGCCGCTATGACCCTGCGTCCGTTTGAAGCGGTATGGTGGCTGCAGGAGTAACCCCCTCCCCGGCTTGCGCTACGCTTAGCCGGGCTACCGATTCACAGCCGTCTGCGGGCCGGTAGCCCGGACAGGCGCGTCAAGCGCCGCCTCCGGGAATACGCTTTAAATACGCTCCGCCGCAGACAGCGTCGGGCTGGCTTCCGGCTGCGCTGACGCCTGCTCTTCTTTTGCCTTCAGGCGATCCCATACCCGGAAAAACGGATAATAGATCACCAGCGAGATCGCCAGGTTCACCACCTGCAGCACCGCGCCGGAAATATGTCCCCCCGTCGCCAGATAGCCGCTCATAAAAATCGGCGTGGTAAACGGCAGCGCAATCCCCGCCGGCTTCATCACCAGCCCGGTGGCCATCGCGGTATACGAGACAATCACCAACAGGACCGGCGTCAAAATAAACGGCAGGAAGAAGTACGGGTTCATCACCAGCGGAATGCCGAATACCATCGGCTCGCTGATATTGAACAGCGCCCCCGGCGCGGCAATTTTCCCCAGCTGTTTCATCTGCTGGCTACGGCTGCGCAGCAGCATAAAAATCACCAGCCCCAGCAGCGCCCCGGTACCGCCGGGCGCAATCCATAGGTCATAAAACTGCTGGGTGATGATATGCGGGATCGGCAGTCCGTTCTGAAACGCCTCCAGGTTCTCCGACATATTCGACAGCCAGACCGGGCGAATAAACACCAGCACGATGGTGTCGCCGTGCAGCCCCAGGGTCCACAGAATGCCAATCAGGATCACCGAGATAATCATCCCCGGCAGCGAACCGCCGACGTGCGACATCGGAATACCAATCAGCGTGGTGATCATGCTATTGATATCGCCGAACGGCGAGGCTTCGACGATCAGGCGCAGCGCCAGCACCACGGCCAGCACGCAGAAGCCGGGGATCAGGGCAAGAAAGGATTTCGCCACCGCCGGCGGTACGCCGTCCGGCATGCGGATCACCAGATTACGGCTGGCCACCAGGCGGTAGATCTCCGTGGAAAGCAGCGAAATCACAATCGCCACAAACAGTCCCTGGCTGCCAATCATCCCCACCGGCAGCACGCCTTTGACAAGTTGCGCCGCTGAACCATCTGCCGGCGTAAAGAGCGTCACCTGCGGGATCGTCATCACAAACGCCACCAGCGACATCGCCCCGGCGCTAAGCGGGTCCAGGGTGCGATATTTTTCCGCCAGCCGGTAGGCAATGCCGAAGGCCGAGAGCAGCGCCATGATGTCATAGGTCGCTTTGACCGGGTACAGCATTTTGTCGCGCCAGGCATCGCCAAATACGCTGGCCATCATCTCACCGTAGCCGGGAATCGGCAGGTAGGCGAATATCAAGAAAAACGAACCAATCAGCATAAACGGCATATTGAGAATAATGCCGTCGCGTACCGACAGGACATGCTTCTGGCCGCCGATTTTCAGCGCGGCGGGCATGACATAGCGTTCAATAAATGAAGTACGAGACATAATGGTATCCCCGAAGGCGGAAAAGTTTAGTTAAACTGCGTTAGCCAGGGGCGGTTGATGGTTAACACCTCATCAAGCAGCGCCCGGGCATCGGTCACATTCCCGACCAGCGGGTTACTGACCAGCGCCAGCAGCGCGCTATCCCGGCAGCCGTGGACCGCTGCCTCAATCGTCAAGCGCTCGAAGGCTTTCACCTGCTGCGTCAGGCCGTTCATGATCGGCGGCAGCGCGCCAAAGGCCAGCGGTCGCGCGCCCTGCGCGTCAATAAGGCTGTTAATTTCCACCACCGCATCATCATCAAAACCGTGGATCGCGCCGTTGTTGCGGGTATTCACCACCATCTCTTTGCCAAGATTGTTGTAGATGGCGTTAATCAGCTCCACCGCCACTTCGGAGTAGTAGGCCCCGCCGCGCAAGCTAAGCTGTTCGGGCTTTTCATCCAGCTCAGGCCGGGCATA
Source organism: Klebsiella sp. MBT K-1 (assembly GCF_002556465.1). Classification (NCBI taxonomy): domain Bacteria; kingdom Pseudomonadati; phylum Pseudomonadota; class Gammaproteobacteria; order Enterobacterales; family Enterobacteriaceae; genus Klebsiella; species Klebsiella sp. MBT K-1. The sequence continues at coordinate 90,793 of NZ_PDEL01000018.1, forward strand.
GATATCAAACAGCTCCTGTTCCACCTTCATCACCTGCTCCGCGCGGGTGCCTTTGGTTTTCGCCGCCTCAATCTCTTCCGCCAGCATGGCCGGCGTCAGCCAGAAATAGCGGTGATAGGGACAGGGAATCGCCTTCAGGGCCCGCAGAAACTCCGCCGGCCACGGCAACGATTTAATATTGTTCATCGACAGCGATTGACCGTCGCACAGCATGTCGAGAACCTTACGGGTGACATCCTCCCGCCCCTGCATCACTTTGTGTACCCAGACCATATGATTCAGCCCGGCGAAACTCAGCCTGACCTCCTCTGCTTTTGCCTCCAGCATGCCGGCGATCGTATGCTGCATGTTGATCGGCACGTTGCACAGGCCGATGATTTTGGCGCTGCTGTAGCGGCTCACCGCCTCCGTCACGATCCCCGCCGGATTGGTAAAGTTGAGGATAAAGGCGTCGGGTGCCAGCGCCTCCACTTTGCGCGCGACCTGCAATATCACCGGAATGGTGCGCAGCGCTTTGGCGAATCCGCCGACGCCGGTGGTTTCCTGGCCCAGCAGGTTATATTTCAGCCCCAGCCGCTCATCCGCCGCCCGCGCCGCCAGCTGCCCGACCCGCAGCTGGGTCAGGACGAATTTAGCGCCGCGAATGGCCTCATCCAGGCTGAAATGGACGCTGACCTTAACCTGTTCGAGGCCATGGCGCTTGAGCATACGCTGGGCCAGCGCGGCGATAATCGCCACTTTCTCGCGCCCGGCTTCGACATCGACCAGCGCCAGCTCCGTGACCGGAATCTGCTGATGGCGAAGGATAATGCCTTCGATAAGTTCCGGCGTATAGCTGCTGCCGCCGCCGATGACGGCAATTTTCAATGTTTGCATAGTGGCCTCATTTTTGGCGTACAGATCCCCGCGCAAGGCCGCAGCGGCTTTGCGAAATGAACGCGTTGATGGGAAAGCGTTAGTGGTTCAGCAGAGCGAGCGCTTTATCAAGAACGGCGGCCCCGCGCATCATGCCGTAATCCGCCATATCGATTACCGCAACAGCTTTCCCGTGCGGGGCAGCAAGCTCGGTCAGTCGGGCCGCTTCGTACTTCACCTGCGGCCCCAGTAAAATCACGTCGGCATTCGGCAACTCGCGTTCAAACTCGGCAACGGGCACGGCATAAATCTCCAGCGCCAGCGCGCGCTGCTGCGCCTCGGCTGTCATTTTGTTAACCAGCATGCTGGTGGACATTCCGGCGGCGCAGCACAGGACGATACGTGGCATAATTCCTCCCAATGGGTTTTGCTTGAGCGAGCGCTAAATAGACACCATCGACTATAAGACGAGGTGCCGGTATGGGTGAAGGCTATATGAAAATTTTTTTCACGTACGTGATCGGAGCGTTATTTTTCACCTCTTCACCCCGCCATATAAGCGAAACCGGCAATAATCTCAGGCGTTGCGCCTGATTAAGTGGTATAAAAAGCCAGCATTATTTGAAAAATATTTTCAATCAGGCGGTGGCGGAGAAAGAGGCTGAAAGCATGGATATCGTAGGGCAGTTACAGGAAGGCATGGCGCGCTTTAGCGCTCAGGAATCAAGAGTCGCGGCATTTATTCTGCAGAATTTAAGCTTTACCGCCAGCGCTTCGATTGATGAACTGGCGGTGCGCGCTGGCGTGAGCGCAGCCACAATTACCCGCTTTGCCCGCTCCGTCGGCTGCGAAGATATTCGTGATTTGCGCAAGCAGCTGGCGCAGGCCTGTGAACGTCGCACCAGTTGGCTAAACGAGGAGAGCGCCGCGCTGCCCGCCGCGTGGCGCGACAAGTTAAGCCTGATTAGCACAAATCTGGAGCAGCAGCTGGTCAGCACGCCCGAGTCGACGCTGCAAAAGCTGCGCACGCGCCTGCAAAATGCCCGCGCCGTGCACTGTTTCGCCCTCGGCGCGCAGGATATCGCGCTGGCGACGCTGCTTCAGCACCAGCTGCTCTCCATCGGTATCGTGATGAATCTCTGCCAGGACAGCGCCCTGATGCGGATGATAGCCAGTACCCTCAGCGACGATCATCTCCTGCTGGTGCTGGCAACCGGCGAGGCCGACGCGATTTTGCAGGGCGCCACCCTGCTGGCCCGGGTACAGGAAGCGACGATTTTCGCCCTCACCCCGGCCAACCATGCGTTGAGCAATATGGCCTCCGCGCTATTGCCCCTGCCTGAGAATGCGCAGGCCGCGCGTTACGCCCTGCTACTGCTGGTCGACCTGCTTAACGACGCGCTGCTCGCCTGACGTTATCCCTTTCGGGCCTGAATTTCCTGCGTTCAGGCCCCATTTTTGCTTATTTTATAAGCGGATAAATTTACATTAAGCGCAAGCGCCCATCATTCCTGCTCTCCTCTTTTTACTTTGTTCTGCATCAATAAAATTGCAAACATCTTTGATGCAAAGCACTACATATAGAACTTAAAATGCGTCCCAGCCCCACATATTGTATTAATAGTCTATTATGTCACCACGCCCATCGTACTCAGGCGGTGATGGGATGTGGATAAAAAGGGCCGGGATCGGAGGGAAACGGCGGCAGCTATAGCGCCTCGTGGCTTCGATTGTCCTTCCGCCTCTGTGGATAACCTGTTCTGTAAAAATTATGGAGTGATCATGACACCGCATGTGATGAAACGCGATGGCTGTAAAGTGCCGTTCAAGTCAGAGCGCATTAATGAAGCAATTCTACGTGCAGCTAAAGCAGCGGGAGTCGATGACGCAGACTATTGCGCCACCGTCGCAGAAGTCGTTAGCCAGCAAATGCAGGGCCGCGCCCAGGTGGATATCAGCGAGATCCAGACCGCCGTTGAGAACCAACTGATGTCCGGGCCGTACAAGCAGCTGGCGCGCGCCTACATTGAATATCGCCACGACCGCGATAGCCAACGTGAAAAGCGCGGTCGTCTGAACCAGGAAATTCGCGGCCTGGTTGAGCAGACCAACTCGGCGTTACTCAACGAGAACGCCAACAAAGACAGCAAAGTCATCCCTACCCAGCGCGATCTGCTGGCAGGCATCGTCGCCAAGCACTACGCGCGCCAGCACCTGCTGCCGCATGACGTGGTGATGGCCCACGAGCGCGGCGTGATCCACTATCACGATCTCGACTACTCCCCGTTCTTCCCGATGTTCAACTGTATGCTGATCGATCTTAAAGGCATGCTGACCCAGGGATTTAAAATGGGCAACGCCGAGATTGAACCGCCGAAGTCTATCTCTACCGCTACCGCGGTGACGGCGCAGATTATCGCTCAGGTCGCCAGCCATATTTATGGCGGTACGACAATCAACCGCATCGATGAAGTACTGGCGCCGTTTGTTACCGAAAGCTTCAATAAGCACCGTAAAATTGCCGAAGAGTGGCACATCCCTGACGCCGAAGGCTACGCCCGTTCCCGCACCGAGAAAGAGTGCTACGACGCCTTCCAGTCGCTGGAATATGAAGTGAACACCCTGCATACCGCCAACGGTCAGACGCCGTTCGTGACTTTCGGTTTTGGCCTTGGCACCAGCTGGGAATCGCGCCTGATTCAGCAGTCCATTCTGCGCAACCGCATCGCGGGCCTCGGTAAAAACCGCAAAACGGCGGTGTTCCCGAAGCTGGTCTTCGCCATTCGCGACGGCCTGAACCACAAGTTCGGCGATGCGAACTACGACATTAAACAGCTGGCGCTGGAGTGCGCGAGCAAGCGTATGTACCCGGACATCCTCAACTACGATCAGGTCGTGAAGGTGACCGGCTCGTTCAAAACCCCGATGGGCTGCCGCAGCTTCCTCGGCGTGTGGGAAAACGAGGACGGCGAACAGGTGCACGATGGCCGCAATAACCTCGGCGTTATCAGCCTCAACCTGCCGCGCATCGCGCTGGAAGCGAAAGGCGACGAAACCGAGTTCTGGAAACTGCTCGACGAACGCCTGCAGCTGGCGCGTAAAGCGCTGATGACCCGCATCGCCCGCCTGGAAGGGGTAAAGGCTCGCGTGGCGCCGATTCTGTATATGGAAGGGGCCTGCGGCGTGCGTCTGAAAGCGGACGACGACGTTTCGGAGATTTTCAAAAACGGCCGCGCGTCGATTTCGCTGGGCTATATCGGCATCCATGAAACCATCAACGCGCTGTTCGGCAACAAGCATATGTACGATAGCGCTGCGCTGCGTGAGAAAGGCGTCGCCATCGTTCAGCGCCTGCGCGAAGCGGTAGACCAGTGGAAAGACGAGACGGGCTACGGCTTTAGCCTGTACAGCACGCCGAGCGAAAACCTCTGCGACCGCTTCTGCCGTCTGGATACCGCTGAGTTCGGCGTCATTGAAGGCGTGACCGATAAAGGGTATTACACCAACAGCTTCCACCTCGACGTGGAGAAGAAGGTGAACCCGTACGATAAAATCGATTTTGAAGCGCCTTATCCGCCGCTGGCTAACGGGGGCTTTATTTGCTACGGCGAGTACCCGAATATTCAGCACAACCTGAGAGCGCTGGAAGACGTCTGGGATTACAGCTATCAGCACGTACCCTATTACGGGACCAATACGCCAATCGACGAATGCTACGAGTGCGGCTTTACCGGCGAGTTCGAGTGCACCAGCAAAGGGTTCACCTGCCCGAAATGCGGCAACCACGATGCTTCTCGCGTATCGGTAACCCGCCGCGTGTGCGGCTACCTCGGGAGCCCGGACGCGCGTCCGTTCAACGCCGGCAAGCAGGAAGAAGTGAAGCGCCGCGTGAAGCATTTGGGTAACGGGCAGATCGGTTAATTCCGCGCGATTTAGCCCTCTCCCCAACGAGGAGAGGGTACCGACCAGTAGCCGTTTGGCCCCTCAGGAGCCGTTCCCGGATCGCGGCGCAACGCGCTTTTTATCCAGGGCTACCGCCACTATATGGGTTTCCTCAAATCAGTTGGCGTTGTAGCAAGGCGGCAAGCGAGCAAGTCCCGGGGAGCTTACTGTAGTAAGTGACCTGGGCGCACGAGCGCAGCCAACGCCGCTACAGCGTCAAATGAGAAGAGGAAACAATGAATTACCATCAGTACTACCCGGTAGATATCGTTAACGGTCCGGGCACCCGCTGCACCCTATTTGTCTCCGGCTGCGTTCACGAATGCCCCGGCTGCTACAACAAAAGCACCTGGCGGCTAAATTCCGGCATGCCGTTCACCGCCGAGATGGCCGACCGCATCATTGCCGACCTCAACGACACGCGCGTTAAGCGCCAGGGGATCACCCTCTCCGGCGGCGACCCGCTGCATCCGCAGAACGTCCCGGAGATCCTTAAACTGGTTCAGCGCGTTCGCGCCGAGTGCCCCGGTAAAGACATCTGGGTATGGACCGGCTACACGCTTTCCGAACTTAACGACGCGCAGATGCAGGTGGTGGATCTCATCAACGTGCTGGTTGATGGCAAATTTGTGCAGGATCTCAAAGACCCGGCGCTAATCTGGCGCGGCAGCAGCAACCAGGTTGTGCACCATTTGCGTTAATACCAGCATGGCGTTCATCAGTTAATTTTCACCAGGCCACCTTTAATCACCAGCATCCCGCCGCCGTCAACGGTCTGGGTGGCACTGGCTTTGCTGGTAAGCGTCGCTCTTGCTTCCTGGCTGATGGTTACGGCTTTCTGGGACAGTGAGGATTTGGCTTCACTGGCGATGCTGGCGGCATCCAGCTTCATGCTGCCTGACGCGCTGGCGTTAAGACCCGCCCCACTCTTTATGTCCAGGGTTTTGCCGCTCTCGAGGGTGAGCGTGCCGCTGACCTTAATCGTCAGATTACCGTCAACATTGAGCGTGTAGTTGCCTTTTACCTTATGCGTCTCATTACCGTCGATAGCGTGTTCCTGATCGCCCTTCACCGTTACGCTGCGTTTATTTTTCACACTCAGGATCTCATCATGGCCAACGATGGTTGTACTGTCGTTCAGCACGGTGACCTGGAAATCCTTCTGCGCCTGCATCGCCAGCAGCTCGGCATCTTTTTTGTCGTCGAAGCGCAGTTCGTTAAAGCCTTGTTCGCTGTGGGTTTTAATGCCCGACTGACTTTGATTCGCCGGTAGCGCATACGGCAGGGCATTCGCGCCGTTGTACACACAGCCGGTAATGAGCGGCTTATCCGGGTCGCCGTCGATAAAGCTCACGACCACTTCCTGACCAATACGCGGGATAAACTGCGCGCCGAAGCCGTTACCGCTCCAGGCGGTGGCGACCCGCAGCCAGCAGGAGCCGATCTCATCGTTTTTGCCTTCCCGCTCCCACGGAAACTGCACTTTTACCCGTCCGAGCTTGTCAGTCCAGATTTCTTCTCCATTTTTGCCGACCACCGTTGCGGTTTGCGTAGGCATAAACGGCTTCGGCGTGGCGCACGGTGGGTGATACGGGGTGGCTTTCGGGATAGCGGTAAAACGGTTACGGTAGCGTTCGCCGTCATATTCCTGGCTGACGGTGGTGATGAGCCAGTCGATATTGGTTGCTTTGTCGTCATGATCGGCGAGGGTAAACCAGTGCCCTGCCATCAGCGCTGGGCAGTCGCTTTCGCCGATCAGCTGTTTCGGCTGCTCAGATTTATCACTGCCGGGGTGAGCCCCCTGCGCGGTAGCCTGTAAACGCAGCTGCGCCGAACGAATCATTCCGGTTTCCCGCCCGCCGTTCTGAGCCGCCTGATACTTGACTTTTTTCTCGCCGGGAATAGGCGGGCAGGCGCTGTTATCATCCGCCAGCACCAGCGTATGCTTGCCTTCTTTATGGGTGAAGAACCAGAAGATCCCCTCCTGCTCCAGCAGCCGCGAGACAAAATTGAAGTCGCTTTCCTTATATTGCAGACAGTATTCACGCTTCGCCGGTTTGCTTTTCAGCTGGAACTTGTAGTCGGTAAATCCGCCGTCCTTAAACACCTTCTCGACAATTTCTTGCGCGTTGAGGTTCTGAAAAACGCGGTTGTTGCTGGAGAGCGTCAGCCACCACAGCCAGGGGCGCAGCACAAACTGATAGCGATCGGCGTTGCTGGTCGCCGGAAGCTGGCGTGCCTCGGCAATCAGCCCGTCATAGTCGGCATTGTTGATCGTTGTTGTTAGATGGGTCGCCAGCACGGTATCAAGGATTAACGGCACGGAGGTGGTTCCTGCGACAGTGGCGGTGGTCAGGCCGTTAAGCTGGGAGTCGGTGCGCGCGGTCGCGGCGGTAAGGCCGGTCAGGGTGAGTTTGATGATGGTGGTTTCGGGCATGGGAAATTCCTTTTCAGCAGCAGCGCTAACGCCGGTCAGCCTGATGATAAACATCATCACCATCGCACCTACCTACGGCAATCGCAGGAACACCAGCCTCCTGATCCTCGACCTGATACCCGGCGCTACGTAGCTTGATTTTATAACGGTATAATTTGCCGCAAAGGCAGGCGGTGCGAAGCTTCCACCCTCAGCTACCTTTCTTATTCATCGCCACATCCCAAACGGAAGAGACGTTGCCTTCTTTCTGACCATCCGATTTCTGAGCGGTGATTTCCCATTTAATTTTGGTAAAGTTCAGCGACATCGTTTCGACCGGTTTGCCGCCGGAACCGCCGCTAACGCTCAGATGTGAGATAACGACGTTCATCATGGTATATACGATAAATGGCAGCATTTTTCCGTTATCATTACGGCACAACGTCAGCACGGCTTCTGTAATCGGTTTCCCGCTACAGCAGTACTCATTGAGCTTTGGCGTCGCGAGATCGACAAACTTGGTCAACGACATTTCACCGACATGCGCCCGCCCTGAGGTACGTTCAGTGTTACTGACGTCATTAGCGATCTGCATCGCCACGTTATGGCTGTAGCTCATGATCTCAAGCTGTTTTTCAAATCCTTTGGCCTGACTTTCACCTTCGATATCGTCGAGCTTTAAAAAAATCGCATCCATCTTTTGCTCCTTATCAATCAGCCGGCAACCGGTAGCGGCAGTTCCGCCATCAGCCGAATCGCACCGCTTTTTTTCACATTCCTATTATTTTTACGCACATTGAACTAATACAATGACTTTTATGCTAAGCGTCTTCGCCTATATTCGCCCATTCCTGTTACGAGAATATTCGTAGTGCTAATCCTGTCGCCCCATTATTCAAATAGTATTTTTTCAGGATAACTATAAGCAATATAAAAAACACAACCACAAATAAATATCAATCAAATTCTTTACTGCCAGGCACCGAATGATAATTGATAAAAATCAAATTAAAACAATTAATTAACCAAAATCAATTAGATGTAAAACAACCAACAAAATATACATCGATGAAAACCGCTCGCTGATATCAACTCTTTAACAGGTTAAATTATGAATAGTGATATGCATCAAAAAACGCATCTACTTTATTTATTACTTTGGTTATGTAGTATCTGTTCAAACTAATAAACGGGCGCTGAATGTTATAAAAGCGCATCAGTTTATTCCGCGAGTCATCATCCGCCGACTGTGGCGGCAACTGGGGGTATTACCATGAGTTGTCCCGGAGTTTGTACCGGCGCATTATTGCAGTGCTCATTTGGCGTTGCGCCGTCGATGCTGAACGTACTGCTCACCAGCCGCACCCTCGTCAGCAACATGCCGATGGCGAATATTATGGATAACAAACCGTTTGTGAATATTTTGCCGTTCGGGATGTGCAACAGTATCGCCAACCCGACGGTGGCCGCCGCTACCGCCGCGGCACTCGGTGTGCTGACGCCGATGCCCTGTATTCCGACAACGCCCGCGCCGTGGATGCCAGGCTCACCCACGGTGCTGGTGGGGAATATACCCGCCCTCACCGCCCAGTCACAGTTGATGTGCATATGGGGCGGCGTGATTCAGATTCGTTTTCCTGGGCAGATGACGACGGTCGTGGCGTGATGTTGTGAACGTGGCAGATACGGAAAACGTGGCGAAGGGCCAAATCAAAATCGGCTGACGCACTCCATCGCCACCGCTTTAAACTCATCAAAGCTGCGGGTGACGGCCAGGCGGGCCATAGCGCGTTCGCGCAGGAAGGTAACGAAAATATCGTAGATCGCCATCGCTTCTTCATACTCGCTTTTGCTGATGGCAAGCAGGAAGATGATATGCGCGGTTTCATCGCCCCAGGCAATGCCGTGCGGCGCAATCACGGTATAAACCACGGTCTTTTTCGCCAGCAGCCCAAGGGCGTGAGGCAGCGCGATGCCGTCGCCGAGCATGGTGCTGACGATAGCCTCACGCTCCACCACCGAATCATGAAACTCCGCGCCGACAAACCCCTCCCGCTGCAGCTGCTGGCACAGCGTGGCAAACAGCGTCTGCCGATCCATCGGAGCATCAATTACCTGAAAGTGGGCCTCATCAAAATACTTATTCAGCATCCACGGACGCGTGCGGTCCACCAGCACCAGCTTGCCGATTTGGTCGAGCTGATAGTCGGTAGGAAACGGCGCAATGGTCACCACCGGTTTATCTTTCTCGCTGATGCGCACGGTGGAGATGACAAAATCTTCCGCGACTTCTTGCCGCTGTTCATATTCGCGCTGCGAGAGGGTGGCGGCAATTTCCAGCTGCGGATACTTTCGCTGAAGAATAGCTTCAATCATCCGCACCATCGCGTTGCTGGTATCGCACACCAGCAGCACCTGCGGCTGACGCTGGTAGCCGATATTGTAATGGCGCTCCAGCCCGACGCCGATATGCAGCACCAGAAAGCCGATCTCATTTTCGCTGATGGCGTAGGGGGTATATTTTCCCCAGCTGGATACCGCCGCCAGGGTCATGTCCCACGCCATCGGATAGTGCTGCTTGATGTTATCGAGCAGCGGATTGGGGATCATTATCTGGTAGCGCACGCGGGTGATCATGGTCTTAATATGGGTCAGTAAATCCGCATGCAGCTGGGCGTCGTCCAGCAGATTGTAGTTATATTGCTGATTGATATAGCGCAGGATGTAGTTCACCAGCGCTTCGTCGTCGTCGGCGCTGATGGTGCCCGGATCGACGTCCTGCACCTGACGGGCGGCAAGATGGACGCACAGCCACTCCTCTTCCGCCGCGGCAAGCGGTTTACCCGCCAGCTGTTGCAGGGTGCTCGCCAGCTCGCGGGCGGCGTCGCGCACGTTCTGCGCCACATCCTCGGCGCTAAAGTCGGCCAGCGGATACCCTTCGCTCACGCGGCGCACGGCAACCGCGCCGTACAGGCAGACAAAACGTTCTCCCGCGTCAGTCAGGCGCACGTGATGGCGGGTCAACGTCTCCTGCAGCACGCCCGCCAGCAGCGCCGGTACGCTGGCGTCAAACGCCTCTTCGCCGATAAGCGGGTTCAGCGGCCCGTGCTGGCTCAGCTCCCACAGCAGATCGGTCAGGCAAGCGCGAATGGAGACCTCGCTCCCGAACAGCTTCATGCCGTGGCGCGGACGGGTCTCGAGGGTAAGCTGATAACGCTGAAAACGTTCGCGTACGTCAACCATGTCGCCCTGTAAGGTGGCGCGGCTGACGAACCACGCATCGGCCAGGTCCTCCAGCTTGATAGAAAACGCGGAGGTTAAAAAGCGCACCAGCAAAAAGTGGCTGCGATCCGCCGCGGTTCGCGGGATGTGCTGCGCTTTCGGCGCGCTCTCTTCCAGCGTCTGATAGCGCGACGGATCGTGGATCACCAGCTGATAACCGCTGCCGCGAGTGAGGGTGAACTGCGCGCCGTAGTGCTGCAGCAGCGCGTTCAGCGCGGTAATGTCCGCGCGCACCGTGCGAGTAGAAACCGACAGCCGCTGCGCCAGCTCCTCCTGCGGCAGCGTTTCGTTTTGCAACAGAGTAAACAGCTGCGCTAAACGTTGATTGGGAAATCGCATGTCAGTTCCTTTTTCTTACGGCTCAGGGTTGAGCGGATATCACCATCTGTGACGGGCCGCCGACCGGAGTGTAGTCCGGGGAGAACGTCAACCTGCCATCCTTCGGCGCGACGCGGAAACGGGTAATATTGTCGCTACGCTGGTTCATGACGTACAGCCACTGCCCCTGACTGTCCAGGGTCAGCGTGCGCGGGTAGTCGCCGCGGGTCCAGATATCTTCCTGGTGACTCAGGCTGCCGTCGGCCAGCACCGTAAAGTGGGCGATACTGTTATGCAGCCGGTTGGCGACGTACAGCTGCTTGCCATCGCGGCTCAGGACCAGGCCGGCGGCAAAGCTGGTGCCCTTATACTCTTCAGGCAGCGCCGAGACCGTTTTCCCCTCGCGCAGCAGGCCGCTTTGCTTATCAAGATGATAGAAGGTAAGCGTCGATGCCTCTTCGTTAATCAGCCATAGTCCGTCGCCCTGCGGCGTAAACACAAAGTGGCGCGGCCCGGCGCCGGGAGATGAGGCGTCAATAAACGGCGGATCGTTCGGCGTCAGCTTGCCGCTGGCGTTATCCAGCCGGTACTGATAGATCCGGTCCAGCCCCAGATCGGTGGAGTAAACGAACCTACCGCTGGGATCGGCGGCGACCATATGGGCGTGGGGGCCGTTATGATCGCTAATGGCAAAACTGCCTTCGACGGCCGCCGCCGGGCGTTCCGCACCCACAGGCCCTTGATCCTGATGTATATCCACCGCTTCGCCCAGGTTACCCTCTTCCTTCACCGGGAGCACCGCGATACTGCCACTGACGTAGTTTGCCACCAGCAGATGGCGGCCATCGGGGGTCAGGGAGAGATAAACCGGCCCGGCGCCGCCGGAAGCGACCTGATTGAGCTCGCTCAATTCGCCGTTGCTGCCGATGCGCCACGCCTGAACCACGCCCTTGTCCACTTCGCTGGCGGCGTACAGGGTTTTGCCATCCGCCGAGACGGCGAGCTGGGCAAGATTAGGCAGCTTAGCAACCAGCGCTTTATCGCGCAGCGCCCCGGTCTGGCTATCAACGGTAAAGCGGTACAGTCCTTCGCCATTGGGGTTATAGGTGCCGACCCAGGCGTAGTGGGTTTGCGCAGCGGCGCCGGCGGCGAGTAGAGAGAGTGAAGCAACAAGCAGGTGACGAGCGGTTGGCATGGTGGCTCCTTGATGGTTCGCTAAGGGTTTCCCCTCACCCTAACCCTTTCCCCAAAGGGGCGAGGGTACAGTTCGGTATTCTCCCTCACCCTTTGGGAGAGGGCCGGGGTAAGGGGCAACGGCGCTATTTGACTAACTGTTTGGTGATCGAAAGCAGCTGACGCACGTCCGCCGGGCGGGTGTTACCGCTGGCTTTATCAATAATCGAACTGTAGATATGCGGGATAATTTTACTCACGCCGGCGTCCAGCGCGATCTGCAGGATCTCGCCGTAGTTTTCCAGATCGATCCCGCCGGTCGGCTCCAGCCAGAAATCATAACGGGCGCAGGCCTCGGCAACCGCGATAAACTCGTCGCGATGTTTTAACCCGCCCATCGGGAAGTATTTAATCGAGCTGCCGCCCATATCTTTCAGCAGCGCAATCGCGGTTTCCAGCGGTACGATGCCGTCCGGCGCGCCGCTGCTGAGCGGGCCGGTGGAAATCTTCACCATCCCCGGCGTACCGGTTGGCGACACCAGGCCGTTGACCACGGTGTCGTTCTGCCCCAGCAGCGCGCGGCTGGTCGCTACGCCGGTAAATACCTGATTAACGTGCTGCGGCTGCACCTGGCGCGAGATTTCGCTGACCATCGCCGACTGGTTTGGGTCGCCGGCTCCCAGCCCCACGGAGAGCGCGTTATCAATCCGCAGCGCGTATTCCCGCATATCGGCCACCGCGCTGGCGACGTCCGGGTAATTTTTGGAGAGCACGCCCACCAGTACATGACCTTCCGCCGCCTCATAAATCTCGCTGGCGTTATCTTTACTGCCCGCCAGCACGTTCAGGCAGACGCGGTCACGGTAAAAATTAGGGGTGAGTTTCATGCGTTTTTCTCCTTGTTCAGAACCTCTGCAATCCGACGGGAGACAATCTCCAGCTGCTGCGCGTTCACGCTGCGGACATCGGCTTCAATAATGCCTTCATTGGCCTTATAGCCGCGGAAGTAGATGGCGTATTCGCCCTGCTTCAGCGCGTTGACCAAATCACCGGTATTGACGCCGGTCACCGCTTCATCAAACTTAATCTCCGCCCGCGCGATATCGCGACCGGCGCTGTCCCAGACCACGCGCGCCGTCACGCCATTAAGCGTATTAAGCTGCTGAATAAACGGCGTCATCTTCGCCACCATCTGCTCACCGCTCTCTTTGCTCGCCGTCAGGTAGTGTTCGATGGCGCAGGTCAGGCCGATAATCCCCTCTTTGCCCACCTTCATCGCCCGGCCAATGCCGTTCGACTGGCGTTTGACCCACTCAACGTATTGGGTTTTGCCGATCACCAGCCCGCTGGTCGGCCCTTCGATCGCCTTCGCGCCGCTATAAATCACCAGATCCGCGCCGGCGCGATAGTAGGCCTGGAGGTCTTCCTCCGCCGCCGCGTCGACAATCAGCGGCAGATTATGGCGCTGCGCCACCGTGGCCGCCTGCGCCACGTTGAGCATGCTTTTCTGCACGCAGTGGTGGGATTTGATATACAGAATGGCCGCGGTGCGCGGGGTAATCGCCGCCGCCAGCTGCCCGGCGGAACATTCATTGGCGTAACCCGCTTCCACCAGCCTGCCGCCTCCCAGCGCCACCATGGTGCCCACCGGCGCGCCGAAGTTGACGTTATGGCCCTTAGGCAGCACGATTTCGTTGTTTTCGATCGGCGTCACGTGCAGGTTTTCCAGCAGCCAGTCGCTGTCTTTTACCAGCACCGCCGCCACCGACTGGGCGATGCCCGCCGAGGCGCAGGAGACGACGGTCGCCCCTTCCACGTCCAGCAGCTTCGCAATATACGCGCCGGTTTTATTGACCAGATCTTTCATCTCGAAGTACTGGTTCATGCCCGCCATCGCGGCTTCCACCACTTCCGGCCGCGGCGTGGAGACGCCGAGAATAGTCATACGACCGGAGGTATTAATAACCTGTTTTAAATCATATTTCTCAAAAATCGAAGGCATTTTCCGCGCTCCCTTGTTCGGTCAGATAGCCCTTGCCCGCGCGAACGGCGGCAAGCGGCTGCAGAATCGTGTCGGTCTGAAGGCTCTCTTTTTCCGCATCCACCAGCACCGTCGGCGTCTGCGCGAGGGTAAACAGCGTGAGATCGGCGTCGTAGCCCACCTCCAGCCGCCCTTTATGAGTCAGACGCAGGCCGTCTGCGGCGTTGGCGGTCACGCAGTCGATGACCTGCGGCAGCGACATCCCGATGGCGAGGAATTTCGACATCACCAGCGCCAGCGAGCGCACCGGGCCGTCGATACGGTTGCGGCAGTAGATATCGGAGCTGATGGTGTGCGGCAGAATGCCCATAGCAATCGCCCGACGCGCCACCTCAAAGCTGAAGCTGGCGGTACCGTGGCCGATATCAAGGCGCACGCCGCGCTGTAGCGCACGGGAAATCGCGCTTTTCAGCTCGCCGGACGGCGTCAGAATACGATTGGGTTTACCGTTGTAGCAGTGGGTAATGATGTCGCCTGAGGTCAGCAGATCGGCGATTTCATCCAGGTCGGGCGGATTATTGCCGATATGCACCATCAGCGGCAGGCCGCCGTTTTCCTGCTGCATCGCCTTCGCGCGCGCCAGCGGCGTAATGCCGTTTTCGCCCACCACGCTGCTGCTCATCCGCGCCTTCAGGCCGACGATAAAGTTCGGATAGCGGTTGACCGCCTGCTTCACCGCCTCCGCGTCGATATTCGCCATATTGGCCAGTTCATTCTGGGCAATCAGCCCGACGCGGGAGATGTTAAGCAGGGCATAAACCTCGGTCGCGGCTTCGCGGGTCAGCTGGTAGAAATCATCCACGTCGTCCGCGCCGGTGCTGCCCGCGTCAATCACGGTGGTCACGCCGGTAGCAATCCCCACGCTGTCCGGCTCATCATGGTATATCGGCGAGCTCGGATAGCAGTGAACGTGGGAGTCAATCCAGCCCGCGCTGACGTAACAGCTGCCGTCCAGCGCAATAGTTTTGCGCGCAGGGGCGCTAATCTCGCCAAGCGCCGCGATTTTACCGTCCCGGATGGCGATATCGGTCAGGGTATCGTCGACGAGGCGCGCACGGCGCAGGAGTAAATCAAACATATCTCTCTCCTGTTAACGCGGGCGCCGATGCGCCCGCAGGACTTAACTAATCGCCACCGGGAAAATTGACCCAAGGAGCATCGCGCCAAGGATCGCGCCGCCGGTGATCGGCTTCTGCCAGATGTAGAACAGCAGCGCGCCCGCCAGAGAACCGATGCCGATAGGAATAGAAGCGGCCATGGCGCTGAGAATAATCAACGGCCCGAGGAAGCGGCCGGAGGCGTTACCGGCCCCCATCATGACGTCCGCACCGTAGGTGGAGTCGCTCTGGTTGATGGTGAATTTACGCGCCAGGATGATGATGTAGCCAATGGCGAGGCCAAGCACCAGGCCGGTGGCCAGAGAGGCGGCAAAGTTGGCGACCGGGAAAACAAAGCCCGCGCCGAGCAGCAGCGCCGGAACGCCCAGGCCGACGCCGGTCTGAATCGCTCCGCCGATATCCAGAATCCCCACCAGCGAGCCTTCGATAATACGCGCGAACAGGAAGCTGGCGCCGAACGCCGCCACCGCGCCGTAGGCCCCGGTATCGATTCCCGCTTTCAGCATCGCCACGAAAGCGACTTCGTTAAACGCGCCGATGCCGTAGAGGTAGTACATATGCGTCCCGGCAAAGACGCCGGAGGAGAGCAGGCCAACAAAGATCGGGAACGACCAGTCGGCATACCAAAAACCTTTATTTTGTTCCATGAGAGGCTCCTGTTATTTACCGCTGAGCGAGTTGTGGATCAGTTCCAGCCAGTTCGGCACGGTCAGATGGAAGGATTCAATCATCTTCATGTCGAAACCGCGGAAGAAGCCGCTCAGGACGAACAGCGCGACGATGGCCACCATCATCACTTTAGTGACGCGGTGCCAGCCGCTCTCTTCTACGCCTTTACCAATCAGGATGCCCAGCACCAGGCCCGGTACGGCGTTACCCATAATCAGCTGCGCCGCGCCGCCGAAAATCGTCGCCCAGAAGCCCGATTTTTTACCGGCATCAATCGCCGCCAGCCAGAAGATAACCGGCATCACCGTGTTCACCAGCAGGTTTGCCGCCGGAACCAGGACTTTGACCGCCGTCACCTGCAGCGCTTCCGGTACTGAAGAGGCGGTCAGGTTAAGGAAAGCGACCACGATCATGCCGATAATGCCGCAGGCGATGGCCATCTTTTTCGGATCGTGCAGCGTCTCGCCGACGTTGCGGTTTTTGATCATCAGGGCCGCCGCCCCCCAGTTGGGGATGATGCGGTGGTCAACGTCCTGCGTGAAGGAGCCTGCCGCGACGGAAGAGGCCCAGGCGTTGAAGAAGAAGCCCAGGCCAAAAGAAAAGTGGGAAGCCGGATCGCCTTCACATGAATTCAGCTCGCCCAATGTACGAAACGCCCCCATCCCCTGCGTGGTGGGCGCATGAAACATGCGTGCCGCTCCGGCGCCAACGCCGACGCCGACCAGGCCGCCGATGATGAGCGATTTTATTAAAATTATCAGGAACATAGTCTGACCCTTTGGTGAAAATCAGGTTTGTGTGACGAAATCCACTTTATCGAGATTAATGGCGGTCACGGTGACGGTGACCTTCAGCTCCACGCTGTAGCTCCGTCGCTCGCGGCGCAGAAAGAAGAATAAAAACGCCTCTCTCCGTACCGCTTCACGCGCATGAACAACCTCCACATCCTGTGGTTCAATACGCAGTAGAATGTGCGGCGACGTTTTCATCACCGCCGCCTGAACATGGTTCAGCGCATCGGCGAAAGCGCGCGCTTTGCTCTCGCCTTTGCCGGTAACGCTCACCGTGGTGGTGAATTGCTCTTTCATGCTCACGCGCCGTACTTCTTCTTCCAGGCCTCAACCAGGCGTTCGCCCAGTTCTTCTTTATCCATAAAGCCGAAGCCCAGAACGTTGTAGCCTTCGTTGATCGCGGTGACGCCTTCATCAACGGAACGCATACCATATTTTGCTTTGTAGCCGTGCTTATTCTGCGCGGTGATCGCCCCTGCGCCGCCGCTGCCGCAGAAAGAGATACCGAAGGTGGCGTTTTCGGCTTTCATCATGTCGCCCAGCTTCATATCCGCGGCGACGCCCGGGACGACAACGGCGCGAGCGCCGGCTTTTTCCGCACCTGCGGCAACTTTTTGTCCTTTACCCAGGCGATCGCCAATAACAACGGTGATTTGTTCCATTTGAGTGCTCCTTACAGGTTATCTTTCGCGACTTCGAAGTGGACAGACAGCAGCCAGGCTTCTTCATCTGGCAGATTGCCGAACTGTGCGACCACTTCGCGGGCCAGCATTATTGAATCTTCCGAGATCTCTTCGAACAGGCTGGCATCCACTTCCGGCAGCGGCTCGCCGCTGATTGAGCGATGGGCCATCGCCCGAACGTGGGAGGTCAGCATTTGCTCCTGCACGTCGTTGGGGACGATGTTGCGGCGGCTTAATAGCGCGAAAACCTGCTGCAGCATCTTATCGGCCAGCTGCTCGGTTAGCGTGGCCTGCTCCTCTGGGACGTGTGTTACCGCTCCGTTATTCACTTGAATTACCCCGTTGATGTCTCTGGAGATAACACTAATGCCGGGGAGAAAGAGTTTGTAGCGAGTTGTTTTCCACTTCGAAGTGGAAAGAACGGCGGCAGGCGTGATTCATTTCACATAACCACAAAGAATGTATTCACTTAACAAAATTCGCGTGATGAATATCACAAAAACGCCAGCGATGCTGAAGCGGAACCCGCTGAGTAGAAAAGAGAAAAATGTGATGAAGGTAGTTTTTTACGTCAGCTTACCCACCTGCAAGGGCCCGCGGAACGGTTTGGGGTTTGGGGTTTGGGG
>NZ_PDEL01000019.1:0-103798 GCF_002556465.1 Klebsiella sp. MBT K-1
GATAACCACGGCTGGAAGCTGACGCTGTCGCAGAACATCGCCATCGGAATGGGGCCGGAGTTCCGCCCGATGCTGCGTTTCTACGTGACCGGCGGCCAGGTGGATAACAAGCGCACCGCGAAGGTCAACGGCACCAAAGACGAACAGTTGGATTCGCTGAACGTCGGCGGCATGTTTGAAGCGTGGTTCTAAGAGTGAAACCATCCCGGGTCGCGGTGTAAGAGCCAGACCCGGGTGCGCATTCCCGAAGGTGGCGCTGCGCGCCTGTCCGGGCAACCCGACCGCAGACTGCGGTGAACCCGTAGCCCCATTACACCCGCACTTTCGTCGCCACCAGCAGGCCGGTAATCAGCATCAACGTACCGGAGAGGACCAGCGGCGAGAGCAAACCGAGGTGATCCAGCGCCACGCCGCCAACCGCTGCGCCGCAGGTGTTAGCCAGCTGGATCACCGCCACCTGAATCGACCCGGCTTTTTCCGCCTGATCGGACAGGGAGCGAGTAATCCACGTTGACCAGCCTACCGGTATCAACGCGAAGGCAAAGCCCCAGATCACCGCCACCGTCGACGCCACGATTTTACTCTCCCCCCACAGCACCAGCACCGCGGCGCTGATAGCCAGCACTACCGGGGCAATCGCCAGCGCCGCTTTCACCGAGCGCTTGAGCAGCATTGAGGAGAGCGAGGTGCCGACAAAGCTGGCGATGCCGAAGCTGAGCAGCACCAGCGTCAGACCGTCGACGTCAAAGCCCGCCAGGGTCATATACACCGGGCGGATATAGGTAAAGAAGGCAAACTGGCCGGCGAAGGCCATAAAGATGGCGCACATCCCGGCCATCACGCCGGGCCGCTTCAGCAGGCCGAACATATTTTGCTGCGCCGAGGTCGACTCGCCCGGTAGAGAAGGCAGCGCCTTCAGCACCCAAATCGTACAGACCACGCCCATGACCGCCGCGCCGTTAAAGACGTTACGCCAGCCGATAATACCGCCAAGGAAGCTGCCCAGCGGCGCGGCGATCACCAGCGCTATCGATACCGCGCCGAAAATAACCGATAGCGCTTTGGGCACCACGCGCATCGGCACCAGCCGCATGGTGAGCGACGCCGACATCGCCCAAAAGCCGCCCAGCGCCAGACCAAGGCAGGCGCGGCCCAGCAGCAATAACGAAAAGCTGTTGGCAAACGAGACCAACAGGCAGGAAAGGGTCAGCAGAACCGAAAACAGGATCACCACGTAGCGGCGATCGGTATTGCGGATGATCGAGGTGATAAACAGGCTGGCGAACATCGCCACGAACGCCGTGGTGGTAACCGACTGCCCGGCAACGCCTTCGGAGATGCCTAAATCCTGCGCCATCGGCGTGAGCAGGCTGACCGGCAGGAACTCAACGGTAATCAGGCAGGCAACGCAGAAGGCCACCGCAAAAACCGCCGACCAGTTGGGTCGCGCCGCCTGATTAGCCTGCGGCGCAGAGGCATTCGAAGGAGTCATAAGTTACCTGCATGGTTGAATACGGAGGAGCCGCGCAGTGTAACATTTAAAATGTGACGAATTTAACGTTTTGACAACTTTTCACCAGCATCGCCAACGGACACAAGGTTCGCAGGATCAAAGATGGAATGCGATTCGCTTACCGGTTGGCAGCTTAACATCAATACTGAGTTCCCCCCCGAGCGCTACAACATAACGCTTCAGCGTTGACAAACGCGGGTCGTTATCAGCCTGTTCCATTTTTGCAATGGTGGGTTGTTTAACGCCCATTGCCTTAGCCAGCTCTGCCTGAGACATATTGAGTTCTTCCCTTAACATACTTAATGCGATAGCCTGGCGCATTTCTTCGACTTTTTCAGCAATACGCGCCTGGCTTTCCGGGCTCTGTTTGGCCATTAATTCTTTAAGGGTCGCCATATTTTTTCCTTACTGATTAAGGTGCTTACGGTACTCAGCATCTGCAAGCTTGATCATATCTTTATAGAATCTCTTTTCATTTAACCCTGTTTTATCTCCGGCGCATAACACGATGCCGCGACGAGAAGGGTCAAATACAAAGAAAGCTCTGATCGGGCTACCTCGATGCTGAACGCGCAGCTCTTTCATATTCGAAAAAGCAGAATCGTTTACTGTATCCGCAAACGGCCTTCCGAGTTGGGGGCCATACTCGGATAAGATCACCATAGCGGCGAGCATATCCTCTTTAAGCGCTTCGATCTGCGCCTCAAACCACTTGTCGAAAACCTCCGTTGTTTCAACATCCCACATCAGCGATCCCTCATAGCCAATAAGCCATGAATAAACTATAGCCTATTGGCTATAAAAGCAATCCATCTCTTTAGAAAATGACTTACGCATTGGCTAATCTGCGTTCACATGCCGCGGTCGTCAGCTCGCTAACGATGATTTCGTTGGAAGTGCAGCCAGATAATGCCGCTTTGTTGCGATGAATTTGCATAGTTGGCCTCGTCAGCGTGACGTTTAACGAAGCCAACAGTACACCGGGAAGTGATATCAGTGCAGCCAGTGGACGCCATCCTCCGGCAAAAACAGCGCGTTATAGCGCTCCTGCAAAGCGTGCAGCTCGCTCACTTCCGGCTCCAGCTCGCGAAGGAAACCTTGCGCGAGGCGGATTTGCGCTTCGGTAATCGGCGCCCCGAGGCGGGACTTTTTCATCAACCGGTACCAGTAGTGCAGGTTCTGCTCGCTGCCATCGACGATAGCGACCTGCCAGATCAGCAGCACCTGCGCGGCATTTTGCAAATGCGCCTCATTAGGCCGTTCCAGGTAGCGTAAATACTCGTTACCGGCGGTTTTTCCTAGCTGATCGATCATCGATTCCAGCGGTACCGGCGTAATGCCTAATCGTTCGCTCAGACGGCGAATCGCACGGCGTGAATCAGAGGTAAGCACCCGAAATCCCACAACAAATACCACTATCAGCGTGGCCAGTCCTAACCAGATCATGCATCCTCTCACTCAATCGCAGCCCCACTATCATAATGGGAAATTGCCCGCTGTCGACTGTCGGAAATACCAGAATGTGACTTATCGCGGCCCCCTGGCGCGTTCATGAAATCACCGATCCCACCCGGGGAGCGGCTACATCAAACCGCCCGGCAAGAAGCATAAAAAAGCCCGGCGCAGAGGCCGGGCAAAGTGACTCACACCCAATGACTCAGGCAGTCTGCAAAGTTTGTGTCTTTTTCTGGCGGCGGATTTTACGTTCTTCAAACACCGCAACGATGGCCATCAGACAGATGCAGCCAATTGCCGCCGCATCCAGCGCCGCAAAGGTGCCCGCCCAGCCGGTGAGGCCGAAAATCGGCGTACCGTCGGCAATCATCCCGAGTCCCAGCTTGGCGAAGCTATCGCCGATCAGATAGGCGAAGGTGCCCTTGATCCCGTCGGCAGCGCCAATCGCCTTTTTCGGCACGAAGCCTACCGCGGCGACGCCGATCAGCAGCTGCGGGCCAAACACCAGGAAACCCAGCGCAAACAGCGATGCGAGATAAACGTATTGATTGCTGGCATGCTGATAAACACCCAGCGTGGCGATAATCAGCGCCAGCGCAACGCAGGCCACCAGCGCGCGGCGACCGTTTGCCAGATCCGACAGCCAGCCCCACAGCAGCGTGCCGACCAGCGCGCCCACTTCAAACAGGGTAAAGCCCTGAATCGCCACCTCTTTGGAGAGCTTCAGCTCCTGGAAAGCGTAAACGGTGGACCACTGGTCGATACCGATGCGCACCACGTACAGGAAGATGTTGGAGAAGCACAGCAGCCAGATGACTTTATTCTTCAGCACATATTCGACGAAGATCTGCCATTTGGTCATGGCGTTCTCTTCCGTCTCTTTATCCTCTTCGCTGATCTCTTCGCCAAACAGCTCTTCGGCGTTACCGAGGCCGTAGGATTCCGGGGAGTCGCTACCAAAACGCAGGCCGATAAAACCGACGATTAACGCAATAATCGACGGGAAGATAAACATGCCAATCACGTGGCCGTCGAACAGGTAGTTGGCGCCAAACAGCGCCACGCCCGCCGCGCCGGCGCCGCCGAGGTTGTGGGAGATATTCCAGAAGCCGAGGAAGGTGCCGCGCTTACGGCGAGGCGTCCACTTGGTAATGGTCGAATAGCTGCACGAGCCGCCGGTGCTCTGGAAGAAGCCGCTCAGAGCGTAGAAGGCGATCATCAGGAACAGGCTGGTCGACCCCGCGCCCATGCTGGCGCTGAAGCCGAGCATACAGATGGCCGAGAGAATCAGCATAAACGGCAAGAACTGCTTAGTGTTCTTACCGTCTGCGTAGTAGGAGACCAGCGTTTTACCCACACCGTAGGTGATAGAAAAGCCGAGGCCGATCATCCCCAGCTGCGTCATGCTCAACCCGTAGGTGGAGATCATGTCGTTCTGCGCGATATTAAAGTTTTTGCGGATCAGGTACATGGTCAGATAGCCGATGAAAACCACCAGATACGACTGCATGAACGGTTTGAACCACATTTTGCGCCGCGCTTCGAGCGGCAGGTCCAGGGTTGGCTTGCGCACCTGGTTTAAGAAGGCCAGCATGATTGGGTGACTCCTGAGCTGATTTAATACCTGCGAATGGCAGGCATTGTAAAAATCAGCCGGGAGACTCGCCTGAGACAGCGTCCAGGCGAAACCGGGAAAATTTCTTAGTTTTACGCCATTCGGCGAAGAAAGGTGAAGTCGGTCACGCTTCTCGCGGCGCCTGGGCGTTTAAAAACGGCAGCAGCAGCAGGGCGGAAATACCGGCGGCAATGGCGATGACCACGAAAAATCCGCTCCAGTGCCAGATCTCCATCACCTGCGCCAGCGGCCAGCCGGAGAGCGATGCGCCAAGATAGGCAAACAGGCCAACAAAGCCGGTTGCCGCCCCCGCCGCCTCTTTGTGCGAGCACTCCGCCGCCGCCATGCCGATCAGCATCTGTGGGCCAAAAACGAAAAAGCCGGCGGTAAAGAAGCAGGCCGCCTGCATCACGTAGCTGGCGAACGGCATCAGCCACAGCCCGCCAACTGACAACAAAATCCCGGCGGCGAAAATCAGGTTCATCGGCCCGCGGTTGCCGTTGAAGAGTTTATCCGAGCCCCAGCCCGCCACCAGCGCGCCGATAAAACCGCCCACTTCGAACATGGTGACCGCCGAATTCGCCGTCACCAGATCGACGCCGAGCGTTTCCGACATATACAGGTTGCCCCAGTCGTTAATCGCCGCGCGCACCACGTATACCAGTACGTAGCACAGCGAGAGCAGCCAGATATAGGGATTCAGCAGCACGTATTTGGTGAGGATCTCTTTGCGGGTCAGGCCAGCGCCCTCCTGCTGCTGGGCAATCTCCAGCTCATCATGCCGCCAGTCGCCCACTGCGGGCAGCCCGACCGCCTGCGGCCGGTCGCGCAGCCGCCAGCAGAGAAACAGCCCGGCGAGGATCGCCAGCGTCCCGGCAATCATCATCCCCGTTCGCCAGCCGTAGTGCAGCGCCGCCGCGCCAACCACCATTGGGATCAGCGCCCCGCCGACGTTATGCGCCGTGTTCCATAGCGCCCACCAGCCGCCGCGCTCGGTACGCGAATACCAGGCCGTCAGCAGGCGGGCGCATACCGGCGAGCCCCAGCCCTGGAAGAAGGCGTTCAGCGCCCACAGCAGCGCGAAGGCCCACAGGGAAGTGGAAAAACCAAACAGAATATTCACTACGCCGGTAGCGACCAGGCCGATGCCCATAAAATAGCGGGCGTTAGAGCGATCGCTGACGATACCGGAGAAAAATTTCGATAGCCCATAGGTGATGTAGAACAGCGTCGCCAGCAGACCGATATCGCTGCGGGTCAAAACGTTGCTGGCGAGGATTTCCGGCACCGCCGCGTTAAAGCTTTTGCGGGTGAAGTAAAACAGCGCATAGCCCAGCCAGATGGTCAGCAGAATATGCCGACGCCAGTAGCGGTAGCGCTCGTCCAGCGCCTGTTTGTCGGTAATCGGCGGAGCATCGGGCGGGGATTTTAAAAAGGCAAACATTATCGTTCCTCAAGCGTAGCGCAGCGGCAGGCTGACGCAAACGCGAGTGCCGTGGGTGCAGGA
The DNA here is from genome assembly GCF_002556465.1 of Klebsiella sp. MBT K-1. Classification (NCBI taxonomy): domain Bacteria; kingdom Pseudomonadati; phylum Pseudomonadota; class Gammaproteobacteria; order Enterobacterales; family Enterobacteriaceae; genus Klebsiella; species Klebsiella sp. MBT K-1. The sequence continues at coordinate 6,091 of NZ_PDEL01000019.1, forward strand.
GATGGTCAGGGTGCCGCCCAGGGCGGTGACGCGCTCGCGCATGCCGGTGAGGCCAAAGCCCTGCTGACCGGAGCCCGGTGGCAGGCCGCAGCCGTCGTCCTCGATCACCAGCATCAGCCGCTGCTCCTGCTGCCAGCCTTGCAGCGTGACGGCTCTAGCGCTGGCGTGTTTGACGATATTATTCAGCCCCTCCTGGCAGACGCGGAACAGAGTGACGCGCTGGTTTTCGCTCAGCAGCGACTCATCGATACGCCACGCCAGATGGCTGACCATACCGCGATCCTCCAGCTCCATTTCGCGCATCAGCGAGCGCACCGCCTGCTCAAGCGTCAGGTCGTCCAGCTGGCGCGGGCGCAGGCGGCCCAGCAGGCGGCGCACGGAATCGTAGACGCCGAGCGAAAGCTGCTCAATCAGCTGGCCGCTCTGCCTGACGCTGGCGCTATTCGGCGCCAGCCGCTGGACGATCCCCGCCTGGGTGCGGATGGCGGTAATGGTCTGGCCGATATCATCGTGCAGCTCGCGAGCCACTTCGCGGCGCACGCTCTCCTCGGTTTCCAGCAGGCGTTCCGCCAGCCGCTGGTTACGCACCAGCTCCTTTTGCAGCGACTGATTCAGCTCGCGCAGCCGCTGTATTCCGGCGCCCAGCAGCAGGCCGGTCAAGCTTTGCGCCAGCAGCGAAAGCAGTAAATCCACCGGATGATCGTGCCAGGTCTGGCTGGCGATCAGCGCGATGGCGTTCATCAGGGTCGCGATCAGCGCTCCCTGCCAGCCGTAGTGCCAGGCCAGAGCGATAATCGGCAGCGCCAGGCAGAAGGGCGTAAATCGTGAGAGCTCGGCGGGCAGCCCCAGCTGGAGCCAGAGGCTGACGCTGAACAGCAGCAGGTACCAGATAAGATGCCGCCCGCGCCAGTTCACCGGCTGCGAGACCAGCGATGGCCCCAGCGGCCGCCAGACGGTGCTGGTGAGATAGTGCCAGATAACCAGACAGGTGGGCGCCAGCGTCAGGCCGCCGGTCAGGGTCAGCAGCAGCGCGTTCAGTCCCTCTTTGCCCTCCAGCAGCCACGGCAGCGACTGGAGCAGCGCGGCGGCGATCAGCGCGCCCCCCTGACGCAGCAGGGTGAGCCAGTCGCGCTGCTGGCGATAGCGGGAAATCAGCGCCACCGGCAGCAGGGTCAAGAGGCTTCCGGTCATCAATATTATCGGGTGCGCCAGCGCCACTTCCTGCGCCAGCCAGAGGATCAGCAGCCACTCCGCGCCCAGCAGAACCGGCCAGTAGCCGCGCGGGCACTGCAGCATCAGGCCAAGCCGCAGGCCAAAGGGGAAAAGCAGCACCGCAAGATCGGGGCGCTCCACCAGGTGCAGGCTGATGCTCCACAGGCAAAACCACGCGGCGGAAAAGATAAAGCAACAGCCGACAACCGAGAGCAGCCGCGAGAAAAAGGCTTTCATTGCCAGCTATCGAACATGCGGCGCGCCAGCTCGACGTCGTTGCTGACGCCCAGCTTTTCCAGCAGGTTAGCGCGATGAACGTGGACGGTTTTCGGCGACAGGCCCAGCTCGGCGGCAATCTCTTTTACCGCCATCCCCTGCGCCAGCTTTTCCGCCACCTCGCGTTCGCGTTTGGTCAGCGGGTCCCGTCGTCCGGCCGCCAGCTTCATGGCGATATCCGGCGTCAGGTAACAGCCGCCAGCCGCCACGGTGCGCACGGCGGCGATCAGCTCATCCGGGCTGCAGCGCTTGGAGAGAAAACCGCGCGCCCCGGCGTTCAGCGCCTGCTCCACCAGCGCCGGGCTGTCGTGTACCGACAGCATGACGATCGCCATCCCTTTCGGCAGCTGGCTTAATAATTCAAGCCCGGAGATATCCGGCATCGAGATATCGCAGATGCAGACCTGCACGCCGCGACCGGGCAGCCCCGCCAGCGCCTCGCGCCCGGAACCGAATTCGGCAACGACCTGAAAATCGGCTTCCAGCCCCAGCAGTTGGGCAAAGCCGGAGCGGACGATAAGGTGATCGTCAATAAGGGCGATAGTAGTCATGGCGTTTCCTGACGGGTTAAAAAACGCGCTTACCTTAACGATATACACTTCATCCTTCAAGCTGCCTCTGCGCAGACTTGCCGCCTTGATGGCACGACTGATTGAGTTGCCAGCAAGTCATTCACAACGGCGGGTGCGATATTTAATCTCTATGTGTTATGGCTACAATCGCAATATAACGCTGCCAATTATTCACATGTAAAATATATTGATGCCATTATTGCCTAAGATCACTACATCCATTATGTACAGGAAGTAACCTAAATGATATCGTCCCTGTAAAATCAGCAAGGGAATATATATGCACCAACGACCTCATTTAGCTAAGCAAACGATCGATGCACGTTTGCTTAACCAGCCAAATACAAAAACGCAGAGTAAAACGGAAAAGTTATCGCACAGCGAAAAATTAGCTTATATCAACGATGACTACTGCGAGATAACGCGTAATTACACTTCATTTTATGGGATGAACATCCTGGGCATTGTGCTTTTCTTGCCTGTTGTTATTTTGTGTTTTGTGGGTATTTTATTTTCCTTATATGATATAACATTCAATTTTGAACGACATGTTGAAAGCTGGAATTCCAGGTCGGGCGATTATCTTTTACTATGTTTTGGATTTTTTCTTTCATTTTTCATGACGTTTATTTTCGCAGCCATCGTAAACTATTTTATCTTCGCGCCCCAGCATTATCCGGTTCGTTTTAATAGAAAAACCGGCAAGGTTTATGTTTACGATTACGTGATGTATAGTATCACTTATAAATTAACCTATACTTTCTGGTGGCATCATCCTTTTTATAAACGAACTAAACCTGAGTGCAAAGAGTATGACTGGAGCCAGATTCAAGCCATCAGTATATATTCACGCAATAAGCACTCATCATACTCCACAATTCGCTGCGTCGTTTATGACTCCAGCATCAGTACCACTATGATCGATTCCTTTAACCTGATATCGACGGACGCGGGTACGGATGCGCTGTTTATGCCTAACTACAAGCTGTGGTTATGGATTAGTAATTATATGAAATTTAACGATGAGTTATTAGATATGTCCGTTAACACGAAACCAGGTATTTATGGACGCAAAGTGAAGTGGCCTGATGATATGGATAAGAAATCTAAAGCATCATCTTTGAATGAGTACAGTAAAATCTGCTCTGAATAAACTCAGAGTAGGCTTTACTTCCCGGCAAGAATATTCCCGCCGGGAAGACTAGTTACTCAAAAAAGACCGCGATTTTGCTGAACATAGAGGGATCGGACTGGTTACGCACCACTTTCTCAACATCTTCCAGCTTTTCGATCTGGCTAATCATCTGCCCGAGGCGCTGATCGTCGTTGACCAGCAGCCAGATGCGGCTCTGGTTGCTGTCCTGAATCGGCAGACAAAGAATGCCTTCCACGTTGAAAGCACGACGGGCAAACAGGCCGCAAACGTGGGTCATCACGCCGGGATGGTTGCGCACGGTGAGCTGTAGAATAACGTTTTCATGAGTCGCTTGTTGCATGGCTTATTCCCCCACCATTTCAGTATTGGCCGCACCCGGCGGTACCATCGGATACACTTTTTCTTCGGCATCGATACGCACGTGGATCAGCGCCGGACCCGGGCGGTCGATAATCGCCTGCAGCGCCGCCTGCGGATCGGCTTCGTTATTTAAATCACAGGTTTGCAGACCAAAACCGGAGGCAATCTGCATAAAGTTAACCATCCCCGGATAGGTCGCGGCGAACACGCCCTGCTTGTAGAACAGGCTCTGCTGCTGATAAACCAGCCCCAGCGCTTCGTTATTCATCAGGATGATTTTCACATCCAGCTGATTTTCCGCCGCGGTAGCCATTTCCTGAATGTTCATCATCAGGCTGCCGTCGCCGGAGAAGCAGATGACCTTGCGCTGCGGGTTGGCCAGCGCCGCGCCGACCGCGGCAGGCAGGCCAAAGCCCATGGTGCCGAGACCGCCGGAGGTCAGCCACTGGCGCGGGCGGTTCAGCGGATACGCCTGCGCGACCCACATCTGGTGCTGGCCCACGTCGGTGGTGACGATAGCCTCGTCGTCAACGCAGGCGGCGACGGCGTTAATCAGGCCATAATGGGAAAGTGGGTCTTGCTCCTGCGGGATGGTGCAGGGGAACTCCCGCTGCAGTTCGGCCACCAGCTGCAGCCATGCGCTGCGCGGCTGCGCCTCAACCTGGGGGATCAGCTGTTCCAGCACTTCGCCAACGTCGCCCTGAATCGCCACGTGCGCCTGCTTGATTTTACCCAGCTCTGAACGGTCGATATCAACGTGGATAATTTTCGCGTTCGGGCAGAACTGCTCGGTTTTACCAATCGCCCGGTCATCAAAACGCGCGCCTAAAACAACCAGTAAATCAGCCTCTTGCAGAATAAAATTGGTACTGCGCGCGCCGTGCATCCCCAGCATGCCCAGCGACAGCGGATGCGCTTTCGGCAGCATCCCCAGCGCCATCAGGGTCTGGGTAGTCGGCAGGTTGGCCTTTTCCGCCAGCTGGCGAATATGCTCAGGCGCGTTGATCACCCCGCCGCCCAGGTAGAGCACCGGACGCTGCGCGGCGTTAATCATCGCCGCCGCTTCACGTACGCTGGCGCTATCGAATTCCGGGGCTGCCATGCGGGCGCCGGGTTCCGGCAGGGCGTCGAGCTCAATGGTTGCCGCCTGAACATCCTTAGGAATATCTATCCACACCGGCCCTGGTCGCCCGGACTGCGCGATGCGAAACGCGTCGCTCATCACCTGCGGCAGTTCAGCAATATTGCGCACCAGGTAGTTATGTTTGGTGATGGGGATAGAGATACCGTAGGTGTCGACTTCCTGGAAAGCGTCGGTGCCGATCATCGAGGCCGGAACCTGGCCGGTAATGCACACCAGCGGAATCGAATCCAGGCGGGCGTCGGCGATCGCGGTGATCAGGTTGGTTGCCCCCGGTCCGCTACAGGCCATACAGACGGCGGGTTTGCCTTCGGTGCGCGCCATGCCCTGGGCGATGAATCCCGCCCCCTGCTCGTGACGCGCCAGAATATGGCGGATCTGCGTGCTTTGGCTTAACGCGTCGTAAATGGGAAGAATGGAGCCGCCCGGAATGCCGCTGACCGTGGTGATCCCCTGACGCTCCAGTAAATGAACGACTAACTGTGCGCCAGTGAAGCGCATTTTTTCTGATGTTGTGCCCGAACTTGCCATGCTCCAGTCCTTTTATTCTGGGCCGACTTACCGGGGGGCATGAAACGAAAAACCCCGCTCGGTTTGCGCCGGCGGGGTTTGGAATTCGTGTTGTTCCGGACCCTACGGCGCGTTGCCGACGACGACCACCACAGACACGACGACCACCGCGGCAGGCGCGGTTAGTAGTAGGGTCGAAGTCAGCGTGGTAGCGTTCATGAGGGACCTGTTGTCTCAAAAAGTGAATGAATTTATACAAACACAGCTTGTGTCATTTCACAATCGATTTATTTTCAACCACAAGAAACTGCGTTAAGGATCACATTAATTTGCGGAGGGATGAAAAACAAAAAACCCCGCCGCGGCGAGGTTTTCTGTTCGGTGTTTTTACGGTTGGTAGCCGCAAGCACACTGTATTACGTCAACGAAAAAAGTATACGCGATCGGCGAAGAAGGCGCAATTTTCACGACGGTTTTAGCTGATGTAGAGTATGGATCGTCCACGTAAATTTGTCCAAAAAATACTGTTCATGCATACAGTATTCATTCTATACTGAGGGGGTACGCAGGGTGAATCTGGGGCCGCACTTTTACCGGCGCAAAGAAGTCCTGGCTGAAACGGGTGGTGCCGTCAGCGCCTTAACCCCAGAAGAGCACACTGTGTTACGTCAACAAGTACCCCGAATAGTTTAGCCCGCCGCCGACAAGCCGGCGCCTGAAATATGACGGGTATCCCTGGCTGGCAACAGGCGGCGGAAAGGTACGCCAGCCGGTCGTGCTCCTGAACCAGAGGAGACGCGTATGGGCGGAGTGGATATCATTGTTCTGATCCTGAAACTCATGGTTGCCGTGTTGCAACTACTTGATGCAGTCCTGAAGCAGTTCCGCTGATTCAGGTTCAAGTCGCACCTGGGAGGGGCGGGAAACCGCCCCTCTACAGGCTAACCCGATGGAGAAAACCATGCCACCGCTGTTGATTGCCGCCATCACCCCGGACGAACCCGGTTTTTCGGCACTGCGCGCCGAAAGCCAGGCGCAAAACCTGAATATGCTGCGCCGCCTGGCGGAGAACTGGCAAAATGGGGAAAATCGCTTTAACGCCCCCGGAGAAAAGCTACTGGGGGCCTTTGCCTACGGGCAGCTGGTCGGCGTGTGCGGGCTGAATGCCGACCCGTTTAGCCAGCAGCTACGGGCTGGCCGCATTCGTCATTTATACATCGGCGAACGCCACCGTCGACAGGGGATCGGGCATCAGCTGCTGGTCTCGGTTATCACCCATTCCGGTGCTAGCTTTGATTTTCTCAACACCCATGCGCCGTCAACGGCCTGGTCGTTTTATGAAAATCTGGGGTTTCGCCCGGTGCATGATGAGCCCCGGGTTACGCATCGTCTCTTCTGTTCGCTCTAGCCGCCGCTGGCTGACGACAAGCACGCATGTTACAGTCCGGTGACGATTTTTTTCCTCAGCGCCAGGCCGCAATGACCATTACCGTATTCTCTATTTTGCTGTTCGCCGCCCTGCTTCACGCCAGCTGGAACGCTATCGTAAAAGCCAGCGGCGATAAGCTGTACGCGGCGGTCGGCGTTAGTGGCTCAGCGTCGCTCATCGCCCTGATTCTGCTCCCCTTTTCTCCCCAGCCGACGCTGGCCAGCGTGCCGTTTCTTGCGGTTTCCTGCGCGCTGCAGGTGGTGTATACGGTGCTGGTGGCAAAAACCTATCAGGTCTCGGATATGAGCCAGACCTATCCGCTGATGCGCGGGACCGCGCCGCTACTGGTGGCAATAATCAGCGTCATCTTCCTGGGCGACCATCTTTCCCCGCTGGCGTGGCTGGGCATCGGCGTCATCTGTCTGGCGATTCTGGCGATGGCTTTTAACGGCCGCGCCAGTTCAAGCCAGGGTATCGTACTGGCGCTAATCAACGCCTGCTTCATTGCCGGCTACACGCTGGTTGACGGAACCGGGGTACGGCTTTCAGAAACCGCGCTGGGCTATACCCTGTGGACCTTTTTTATGAACGGCTTCTGCCTGCTGGGCTGGGCGATGATTGCCCGACGCCCGCAGGCCAGCCGCTATCTGCGCCAGCACTGGAAGAAAGGCATGGTCGGCGGCGTCGGCACCATGGGCTCCTATGGTCTGGCGCTGTGGGCAATGACCCAGGCGCCGCTGGCGGTGGTTGCCGCCCTGCGCGAAACCTCGATTCTTTTCGGCGCGGTTATCGCATTTATCCTGTTGAAAGAGAAGATGGTTCCAGTGCGTATCGTTGCCGCCTGCGGTATCGCCGCCGGGGCGATTTTGCTGCGGCTGTCATAAGCAATACATGGCAACATTAGTTGCCGATTGTTGTTTACAAAACCTGCCTGAAAATCCTCCCACAATCACCGTCACGTGGTTGTCCTGTCATTATTATGTGGTAGATTCCTCCATCGTTTTGCGGGTGTGCCAGTCACATATTCTCTATACTCAACTTTATACAAAGTATTCATCGACATGAAACGGCATAAGAACTTCAATTTGTTGTTGATGCTGGTACTGCTGGTGGCCGTAGGCCAGATGGCGCAGACCATTTATATTCCGGCGATTGCCGATATGGCGGTATCGCTAAACGTTCGCGAAGGCGCGGTGCAGAGCGTGATGGCCGCTTATCTGCTGACCTACGGCGTCTCGCAGCTCTTCTACGGCCCGCTGTCCGATCGCGTTGGCCGCCGCCCGGTGATCCTCGTTGGGATGTCTATTTTTATGCTGGCGACGCTGGTTGCCATCACCACCCATAGCCTGCCGGTGCTGATTGCCGCCAGCGCGATGCAGGGCATGGGCACCGGCGTCGGCGGCGTCATGGCGCGTACCCTGCCGCGCGATCTGTATGAAGGCGCGCAGCTCAGGCACGCCAATAGTCTGCTGAATATGGGGATTCTGGTCAGCCCGCTGCTGGCGCCGCTGATTGGCGGCATTCTCGATACTCTGTGGAACTGGCGGGCCTGTTTCGTGTTCCTGCTGGTGCTTTGCGCCGGCGTCACCTTTAGCATGGCGCGCTGGATGCCGGAAACCCGGCCCACCGGCGCACCGCGTACCCGGCTCATCACCAACTATAAAACGCTGTTCGGTACCGGCGCGTTCAACTGCTATCTGCTGATGCTGATCGGCGGCCTGGCGGGCATTGCCGTATTCGAAGCCTGTTCCGGCGTACTGATGGGCGCGGTGCTGGGTCTGAGCAGCATGTCGGTCAGCATTCTGTTTATTCTACCGATTCCGGCGGCGTTCTTTGGCGCCTGGTTTGCCGGCCGGCCGAACAAGCGCTTCCCGACGCTGATGTGGCAGTCGGTGATTTGCTGCCTGCTGGCGGGCGTGCTGATGTGGATCCCTGGCCTGCTGGGCGTGATGACCGTCTGGACCCTACTGGTTCCCGCCGCGCTGTTCTTTTTTGGCGCCGGGATGCTGTTCCCGCTGGCGACCAGCGGCGCGATGGAGCCCTTCCCGTTCCTCGCCGGTACCGCCGGGGCGCTGGTGGGCGGACTGCAGAATATTGGTTCCGGCGTGCTGGCGTGGCTGTCGGCAATGATGCCGCAAACCGGCCAGGGCAGCCTTGGCCTGCTGATGATGCTGATGGGATTGCTGATTCTGCTATGCTGGCTGCCGCTGGCGTCGCGCTTTCATCAACACCAGCAGCCGGTTTAAGGCCTCGTGGACAACCCGGAGGCGGCGCCTGACGCGCCTTGTCCGGGCTACCGGATTGGCAGGCTGCCGGGACTCTGTAGCCCGGCTAAGCGCAGCGCGAGCCGGGAAGCGGAGGCGAAGTATCAGTCCCGGCATATTTCCCGGAGGCGGCGCCTGACGCGCCTGTCCGGGCTACCGACCGGCAGACAGCGGTAAACCCGTAGCCCGGTCAGCGCAGCGCCACCGGGATGAAACTAAGCCGGTCATCATAATTGCGCCTGACCCTGCAGCCAGTTGATAAAGGCATCGATTTTCGGCCATTGACGGCCCGGCAGGGTCGTCACGTAGTAGTGCTGATGGCACTCCAGGGTCATCTCGCCGAACGGCGCAATCAGCTCGCCGCTCTCCAGGCGCTTTTGCACCAGCCGCTTACGCCCCATCGCCACGCCGACGTGGTGCATCGCCGCAATGACTGCCAAATCCGAACGATCGAAGCCAATTCCTGACGATTGCGGCAAATCGATGCTAAATTTCTGCGCCCAGCTGAACCACTCGTCAGTACCGGAATCGTTGCTCCAGGCCTGACGATCGTGCAGCAGCGTGCAGTGGCGAAGGTTGGCGGGATTCTGCTGCAGCTGATGCTGGCGCGCGTAATCCGCCGTACACACCGGCACGATAGCCTCATTCATCAAAAAATGATGGCTAAGCTGCGAGGAAGGCGCGTCATCAAAGTAGATCGCCAGGTCTATGCCCGCGCGCTGCATGTTGACGTTATCGTTGCCGGTCAGCACGGTAAGCGAGATCGACGGATAGCGGCGGGTAAAATCGCCGAGCGCGGGCACCAGCCAGCACTGGGCGATGGACGGGCGCGAATAGACCGTTAACGTTCCCGACAGCTCCTGGTTTTTAATATCCAGAATCTCCTGGTTCAGGCTGTCCAGCGAGGACTTCAGCGCCCAGAACACCCGTTTGCCCTCATGCGTCAGCTCCACCTTGCGGTGCGAGCGCACAAACAGCTGAATCCCCAGCTCTTCTTCCAGCTGATTGATACGGTGGCTCACCGCGCTGGGCGTCAGCGACAGCTCCTCCGCCGCCAGGGCGAACGACTCATGGCGGGCGGCGACTTCAAACGTATACAGCTTCGAAAGCTGCCAGCCGTTGAGCAGCCGATTACCCAGATCTTTTAGCGTCTCCATCACCTACTCCTTTAATTTTCCTCGCCGAGTGTAAGAAAATTATCGCCCTGCCGAGCGCTTAAAGATGAAAAAAAGTGATTCATAGCACAATAAATAGGCAACATTAGAGCGAAATCACCTTTTTGATTCAATTTGATTCACCTGAAGAGCCGTTTATATCGTTTGTCAGCACGTGCCGTTTTTCTGTTCAATACCCATAGATTATTCACAGGCGAGGTGGGGTATGGAATCTCAGATCTGGGTTGTGAGCACGCTGCTGATTAGCATCGTGTTGATTGTGTTAACTATCGTCAAACTGAAGTTTCACCCGTTTCTGGCGCTGCTGCTGGCCAGCTTTTTCGTCGGCGCCATGATGGGAATGAGCCCGCTGGATATGGTTAACGCCATCGAGAGCGGGATTGGCGGCACGCTGGGCTTCCTGGCGGCGGTGATTGGGCTGGGGACGATTCTCGGCAAAATGATGGAGGTCTCCGGCGCGGCTGAGCGTATCGGCCTGACGCTCCAGCGCTGCCGCTGGCTGTCCGCTGACGTCATTATGGTGCTGGTGGGCCTGATTTGCGGGATCACGCTGTTCGTTGAAGTGGGCGTGGTGCTGCTGATCCCGCTGGCGTTTTCCATTGCCAAAAAAACCAACACGTCGCTACTCAAGCTGGCCATCCCGCTGTGTACGGCGCTGATGGCGGTGCACTGCGTGGTGCCGCCGCATCCGGCGGCGCTGTTTGTCGCCAATAAGCTGGGCGCGGATATCGGCACGGTGATCGTATACGGTCTGCTGGTGGGCCTGCTGGCTTCGCTGGTCGGCGGCCCGCTGTTCCTGCGGCTGCTCGGCAACCGCCTGCCGTTTAAAGCGGTTCCGGCTGAATTTGCTAACCTCGAAGTGCGCAAAGAAGAGACCCTGCCGTCGCTGGGCGCCACGCTGTTTACGGTGCTGCTGCCGATCGGCCTGATGCTGGTCAAAACCATCGCCGAACTGAATATGACCAAAGGCGGCACGCTGTATATGCTGCTGGAGTTTATCGGCAACCCGATCACCGCCATGTTTATCGCCGTCTTCGTGGCCTACTACGTGCTGGGTATCCGCCAGGATATGGGGATGAGTACCCTGCTGACGCATACGGAAAACTGCTTCGGGTCGATTGCCAACATTCTGCTGATTATCGGCGCAGGCGGGGCCTTCAACGCCATCCTGAAAACCAGCGGCCTGGCCGATACGCTGGCGGTGATTCTGTCGAACCTCGATATGCACCCGATTCTGCTGGCCTGGCTGGTGGCGCTGATTCTGCACGCCGCGGTCGGTTCCGCCACCGTCGCAATGATGGGCGCAACCGCCATCGTCGCGCCGATGCTGCCGCTCTATCCCGGCGTGAGCCCGGAAATCATCGCTATCGCCATCGGCTCCGGCGCGATTGGCTGCACTATCGTAACGGATTCCCTGTTCTGGCTGGTTAAACAATACTGCGGGGCAAGCCTTAACGAAACGTTCAAATACTATACCACGGCGACCTTTATCGCTTCGCTGCTTGCACTGGCCGGTACATTCCTGCTTTCTTTCATCATCTGAGCGCAAAGAGACGTAATATGAAAAACGCTGACATGACCACTTTACTCGCACAGTTTCCTCTACTGGAGGAGCTGATTGCCCTGAAAGAAACTACCTGGTTTAACCCGTCAACGACGTCGCTGGCGGAAGGGTTACCCTACGTTGGCCTGACGACAGAAGACGTTCAGGACGCCCACGCCCGGCTCGATCGCTTTGCGCCCTATCTGGCGGAAGCCTTTCCGGAAACCGCGGCCACCGGCGGTATTATCGAGTCTGAGCTGGTGGCTATTCCGGTAATGAAGGCCCGGCTGGAAAAAACTTTTAGCCAGCCGATTAGCGGCGATCTGCTGCTGAAAAAAGACAGCCACCTACCGATTTCCGGCTCCATTAAGGCCCGCGGCGGCATTTATGAGGTGCTGACCCATGCGGAGAAACTGGCGATCGGCGCGGGGTTATTAAAAACTTCCGACGACTATCGCAAGCTGCTGACTCCTGAGTTCAGGGATTTCTTTAGCCAGTACAGCATCGCCGTCGGCTCCACCGGTAATCTGGGGATGTCGATTGGCATTATGAGCGCGCGCATCGGCTTTAAGGTGACGGTCCATATGTCCGCCGACGCCAGGGCGTGGAAAAAGGCCAAACTGCGCAGCCACGGCGTGACGGTCGTGGAGTACGAAGAGGATTACGGCGTGGCGGTTGAGCAGGGGCGCAAAGCCGCCGAGTCTGACCCGAACTGCTTCTTTATCGATGATGAGAACTCGCGCACCCTGTTCCTCGGCTACGCCGTGGCCGGCGAGCGGCTAAAGGCGCAGTTTGCCCGCGAAGGGCGCGTGGTGGACGCCGGTCATCCACTGTTTGTTTATCTGCCGTGCGGCGTGGGCGGCGGCCCCGGCGGGGTGGCGTTCGGCCTGAAGCTGGCATTTGGCGACCACGTCCACTGCCTCTTCGCCGAGCCGACCCACTCCCCTTGCATGCTGCTGGGGGTCTATACCGGCCTGCATGACCAGATTTCAGTTCAGGATTTGGGGATCGATAATCTGACCGCCGCCGACGGTCTGGCGGTCGGCCGCGCTTCCGGTTTCGTGGGCCGGGCAATGGAGCGCCTGCTGGATGGGTTCTACTCTCTCGATGACCAGACTATGTACGATATGCTGGGTTGGTTAGCCGAAGAAGAAGGTATTCGCCTGGAGCCATCCGCGCTGGCCGGCATGGCCGGGCCGCAGCGGGTCTGCGCCAGCGAGGCGTATCAGCGGATGCACGGTTTCACCGCGGAGCAGATGCGCAACGCGACCCATCTGGTGTGGGCGACCGGCGGCGGCATGGTGCCGGAAGAGGAGATGGCGCAGTATCTGGCGAAGGGGCGGTAACCCTCCCGGCAGGTAAACACCATGGCGACGAAGGCTCTCTCGTCGCCATTTTTTTAGCGCAGCAGATGCATGAGCTCAACCGGCGAGCGGTGCTGGTTGAGTAAATCGCGCAGAACGCGCATATAGGGGGCGCTCCAGCTATAAAACTGCCGGTATCCCTCGCATAGCGCGTTGGAGCCATCCTCCAGTCGCAGCTGCGGGCAGCCGCCACCGCATAATCTTAGCCAGGCGCAGCCCGCGCAGGCCGGTCCCGGCGGATTATTCTCATAACGTACTGTCTCACCGCGCCAGGCGCGCAGCGTGGCCTCAAACAGCGGCACGACGATGCGGTTAGCGTCTTCTTTGATCCAAATAGCAAACACCGCGCAGAGAAAATCCCCCCACAGCCGGGCGTCGGAAGGTTGCAGATGGGGAATAAACTTGATAGCCGCTGCCCCCTGCGCGCTGAGCTGGTGGTAGACGCGTTCTGGGCGCTCACACTCCTGACGATGGATAATCACTTCCCGTACCGGGATATCGCTCGCCAGAGACTGGCAGTTACCGCAGTGCCGATCGTCACCGTAATCGGCCTGACATCCTGTCATATCACATCCTTAATAAACAAAATCACTTGTCGTATATGGGTTACAGCAAACAACAATGACAGGGAAAGTACTGCGAATGCGATCAAAAATTTGTCACGAACCGCCTGCCGCTGGACGAAATCACTGTGCTCAACGTCCATCACATTGCGGCTGCGGGTATAGCGCCAGAGGATGACGGCGACGAACGGCAATATGCACAGCGAAATCCAGAACGGAAGCCCCGCCTGATGCCAGTGGTGCTTAATCGCCAGCGCCAGCAGCGCGCCATAGCCTAAAAGGGTGCGAAACCAGGCCAGCGACGTGCGCTCCGGCTGTAGGCCCGGGTCGTTCTCGCGGCGCGCCCGGCGATTATCCGGCATAGAGCACCAGCGCCATGACCACCACGATAACGATAGTCAGCAGAATACTGATCAGCAGCAGGGTGCGGGTATAGAGAAGGTCCTGTTTAAGCCGCATCGCCTTTTCATTGCTCAGCCAGCGTATATAGCCGTAAATCGCCAGGCCGCCGGCAAACAGGCACAGCAGCAGAGCGAGAATTTCGCGGATCAGCGGCGTCGCGAAATCCGGCGCCAGCTGGTCCAGGCCGACGCCGCCGGCTAAAAAGCCAAGCGAAGTGCGGATCCACGCCAGAAAGGTACGTTCATTCGCCAGCGAGAAGCGGTAATCCGGCGCTTCGCCAAGGCGGGATATTTTCATCATGACTCCGTGATGGGTTGCCGATTGCGTAAAATACCGCCGATTCTACCTGACAGCCAAAGCGGAAGGCATCAATAATCGCCCCGTTGCAGAAAAAGTTCAGGCCTGATAACCGTTTAACATCAGGTTATCAGGCCGATAAATGAATGACCGTCACCGCACGGATGCCGGTCAGCGGGATTAATGCAGTTCCGGCCAGTACGCTTTATTGGCCGCGATCAGATCATCAAGAATCGCTTTGGCAACCGATGCGCTCGGCACGGTTTTCGACAGCGCGATGGCCTGCCACAGCTTATGGTAAGAGCGCTGTTCCCAGGCATCCACCACCAGTTTTTCCACCGCCACCTGCTGGCTCATCATCCCTTTCTGGAAGTGAGGAATGTCGCCGACCGTCAGCGGCTCCGGTCCGTTGTGGCCCACCAGGCACGGAATTTCGACCATCGCATCGGCGTCAAAGTTATGAATCGCGCCGTTGTTCGGCACAATCAGCAGCATCCGTTCCTGGGTATTAAAGGCAATCGCCGCCGCCAGATCGACGATGTAGGAAGCGTGTTCGTCAATTTCCAGATCGCCGGCGGAGGATTTGCCCGCCGCAATAATCGCCCGGCAGGAGCTAAAGACGTTTTTCTCACGATGATCCATCACCTCATTGGCGCGGGTGCGTTCCGGATTGGAGTGCGCCACGACGTAGTCCGGGAACAGGTAGTACTTGAGGTAAGTATTCGGCATCGTATCCGGGTCCAGCGCCTGTACGTCTTTCGCCTTGGCGAAAGTGTCGTTCCAGCTGGCTTCGGTGTGCGGGTCGTTTGACGGCGGAACATAACCGTATTTCGCCACATATTCGCGCAGTTTCGGCATCAAATCGTTACCCTGCAGATCTTCAATCGAGGTCCACCAGCCGAAGTGGTTCAGCCCGTAGTAGCGCACGCGCATCTGCTTACGGTCCTTCAGGCCGACGATTTGCGCCATCCGTCCTTCGATACCGATCGGCATATCGCAGATGTTGAGAATTTTAGCGTTCGGACGCAGGCGACGGGTCGCTTCCGCCACAATGGCCGCCGGATTGGAGTAGTTCAGCATCCAGGCGTTCGGCGAATATTTTTCCATATAGTCCACCAGCTCCAGGACGCCGCCGATGGAGCGCATACCGTAGGCGATCCCGCCAGGGCCACAGGTTTCCTGGCCCAGCACGCCGTGGCGCAGCGGGATTTTTTCATCTTTTTCACGCATCGGGTATTTGCCCACACGGATATGCGCCATCACGAAATCAACGTCGGTAAAGGCCGCCTGCGGGTCGGTGGTGTAGCTGAACGCAATCTCCGGCGCCTGCTCTTTAAGGATCACCTTGCACGCCTCGGCGATGGTCTCCTGACGCGCGCCGTCGTTGTCGTAAAATTTCAGCGCCCGCAGCGGGAAGCGATCCTGGTTCGCTAACAGCATCAGCACGATGCCCGGGGTAAAGGTACTGCCGCCGCCTGCGATAACAACTGAGAATTTTTTCATGATACTGCCTCCGTCATGGTGGTTTGTTCGGTCTGTAGAGAATCTTTCATCAGGGTTTCGAGCTGGTCGCGGACCTGGGGAACGTGCAGGCCGACGATGACCTGAATCCCGTTGCCGCGGCGGACTACGCCGTGGGCGCCCAGCGCTTTAAAAACGTCGTCGCTTTGGGTCTTCGCCATATCGACCAGCGCGATGCGCAGTCGGGTGGCGCAGTTATTGATGCTTTCGATATTGCCCGCTCCGCCCAGCGCCTGCAGGAAGCCGGCGGCCTGGCCCAGTTTGGTGTCCGCTGCCCCGGCGGCGCTAGTTTTACCGCGCGCGGCCTGGTAATCCGCTTTGCTGTAGAGCTTAATTTCGCTCTCTTCACGGCCAGGCGTTTTCAGGTTCAGGCGCAGAATCAACGTGCGGAAGATGACGAAGTAGAGTGCGGTGAAGCACACGCCAACGCCGATCTGGATAAACATCATCGACGCGTGGTTGTGGAACATCGGGATCCAGTTTTGCGGCAGGAACTGGTCCAGCAGGCCGCCGCCGAAGTTGCCTACCACGCCGCAGATATACATCACCGTTGCCATGGTGGCCGCCAGTACCGCATGGACGGCAAACAGCAGCGGCGAAATAAACAGGAAGGTGAACTCTAACGGCTCGGTGATACCTACCAGCATGGCGGTCAGCGTGGCGGGGATCAGCAGCCCGGCAACTTTGACGCGATTTTCCGGCGCGGCGGTAAAGTAGAGCGCCAGCGCAATCCCCACCGAACCAAAGACCTTCGAGTTACCGTGCAGCGCGAATCCGCCTTCCGGGAACAGGGTTTTCAGCGCCTCGGTGCTCTGGCTGAACGCCTGTAAATGCTGCGCCCAGTAAACCTGAATCCCCCCTTCCACGACCGCCGGGCCGAAGATAAACGGGCCATAGACGAAATGGTGTAACCCGGTCGGGATCAGAATGCGCTCAAGGAAAATGTATACCCAGACGCCCAGCGCGCCGGCCGAGCGTAAAAAGGCCTGCAGCGATTCAATGCCCATCTGCACCTTTGGCCAGCCCAGCAGGGTCAGCCAGGCGCAGGGGATCATTGCCAGGAAGGCAACAATCACCACAAACGAGGAGCCCTGGAAAATCCCCAGAAACACCGGCAGCGGCTTATCGAAATAGCGGTTATGCAGGGCGGTCACCAGCCCGGAAATGACGATCGCGCCGATAATGCTGGTATCAAGCGTTTTAATCCCGGCCATCATCGTCAGGCCGCTGCCTGCCGTTGGCTCAACGGAAAAGTCGACGCCGAAGAAGTGGCCCCAGGTCATCCCCATCGCGTTAATAAAGTAGTTCCAGGTGAGGAAGCTAACCAGCACCGCCAGGCAGGCACGGCCCTGGGCCTGTTTCGCCAGGCCGATCGGTAGACCGACGGCGAAAATCAGCGGCATATTACGAAAGACGGTCCAGCCGCCCTCTTCAATAATGTGAACGATCTGAGCAAATAAACTGTCGGGTGCTGTGAGCGCTTCGCCGACGAACATCGGGTTGCGCAACATAATGGCGATACCCACCACGATCCCGGCGAAAGGAAAGAGTAAAACCGGGGTAAACATGGCGCCGCCAAAGCGTTGTATTTGACTGAGCATTTGATAATCCTCATGTAACAACTCATAGGGTGAGTGGCCTTATTCATACCCGCCATGCTTCACCTGCCGCGGTGAATTATTCAGGGTAACTATTTGTACTGGCCTGAGATGAGAATAGAAATTTGCCCCTCCAACAACATGCGGCGCCGTTGCGATTCGTGATCGCTTTCATGGTTTTAATTACGCCAATGTTGTCTACTTTTTAATTAAAAATTAGACATGATGAATTGCGCTGTTTAAGGCGCTATAACGAATAGTCTTTATCCACATGTATTTACTGTATTTTTATAGTGAATAATTCATGCTCAATCGTTTTCAACTGAGTGAATAGAGGTCTACTGGTGATCTACAAATCCATCGCCGACAGATTGCGTCTGCGGCTGAATTCCTCCGATTTCGAGGTCGGCAGCCCGCTTCCTGGGGAAAAAAAACTAGCGGAAGAGTTTGGCGTCGCGCGCATGACCATCCGCAAGGCGATAGATCTGCTGGTCGCCTGGGGGCTGGTGGTGCGTCGGCACGGCTCCGGCACCTATGTCGCCCGTAAAGACCTGCATCATGAAACCACCAATCTGACCGGGCTGGCCGAAGTGCTGCGCAAGCAGGGTAAAGAGGTGATCAGCCGGGTATTGGTTTTCGAGGTCATGCCCGCCCCTCCGGCTATCGCCAGCCTGCTGCGGATACAAATTGATGAACGGATCTACTTCTCGCGCCGGGTGCGCTATGTCGATGGCAAGCCGCTCATGCTCGAAGACAGCTATATGCCGGTAAAGCTGTTTCGCAATCTGTCGCTGGCGCATCTGGAGGGATCGAAGTTCGATTACATCGAGAAGGAGTGCGGGTTAACCATCAGCGGTAACTATGAAACGCTGTCGCCGGTGCTGGCGGACAGGCAGCTGGCGCAGTCGATGAACGTGCCGGAACAGACGCCGCTGCTGCGTATTACCTCTCTTTCCTACAGCGACAGCGGCGAGTTTCTTAACTATTCGGTGATGTTCCGTAACGCCAGCGTCTATCAGGTGGACTACCACCTGCGGCGCGTCCGCGCGGAGAATCCGTTAACCTATCCCCCAGAACAGCACCGCCAGTAGCTGCGGCGTGATAATACGTAAGAACATGACCAGCGGATAAACCGTCGCGTATGAAAGGGCCGCCGCGCCGCTGGTGGCATGCAGGTTGTTGGCAAAAGCCAGCGCCGGAGGGTCGGTCATTGAACCGGCCAGCATGCCGCACAGGGTCAGGTAGTTCATCTTCGCCAACATGCGCGCCAGAATACCGACCGCCAGCAGCGGGATCGCGGTGATAAAAATGCCGTAGACAATCCAGCTCATACCGTCGCCTTCAATCAGCGTCGCCACAAAGTCGCCGCCGGATTTCAGCCCAACCACCGCCAGGAACAGCACAATACCCAGCTCGCGTAGCGCGAGGTTGGCGCTGGGCGGCATAAACCAGTACAGCTTACCGATGCTGCCGATACGCCCGAGGATCAGCGCCATAATCAGCGGCCCTCCGGCCAGACCCAGCTTCAGCGCCGCCGGGAACCCCGGAATAAACAGCGGAATAGAGCCCAGCAGCACGCCTAAGCCAATGCCGATAAATACCGGCAGCATCTGCACCTGCTGCAGTTTTTGCTGGGCGTTGCCAAGCTCGGCGGCCACCGCGTCAATCGCCTCCGGACGGCCGACCAGGTTGAGAATATCACCGAACTGCAGGCTGGCATGGCTGCTGGCCACCAGTTCAACCCCGGCGCGATTGAGGCGCGAGATCACCACGTCATAGCGCTGTTTAAAGTGCAGATCGCGAATCCTTTTACCTAACACTTTTTCGTTGGTGACCACCACGCGCTCGACTTTCAGATCGGTACCGCGCGTGGAGAGCGAAGTGGAAACTTCCTTGCCAATCACCAGTTGGGCATTGTGCAAATCCTCCGGCCGCCCGACCAGATGCAGCAGGTCCCCAAGCTGAATCAGGGTATTTGGCGCGGGCACCATCAGCATCTCCTCACGCTTGAGGCGCGAGCAGATCAGCTTGTCGCTGTTGAGCATCGGCACATCCTGAATCGCCATATTGTTCAGGTTCGGGTTTTCGACCCGCACGTTGATGGTCTGAAGATGCGCATGGCCGTTGCCGCTGATCTCGTCAAACTGCTGGGCCTCTTTCTCGACGTTAATGCGGAAAAACAGTCGCACCAGCCACATGGTCAGCAAAATGCCGCAGATGCCGAATGGATAGGCCATGGCGTAGCTCATCCCCATCTGATCGACGGTATCAAGCGGTACGCCAAGGTCGCGCAGGATCTGCTGTCCGGCCCCCAGCGCAGGCGTGTTGGTTACCGCGCCGGAGAAGATACCGAGCACCACGGGAAGAGGGATATCGAACAGTTTATGCAGGACCGCGGTGACCAGGCCGCCGAGAATGACGATCAGAATAGCGAAGAGGTTCAGCCGCAGGCCGGAGACGCGCAGCGAGGCGAAGAAGCCCGGCCCGACCTGGATACCGATGGTATACACAAAGAGAATCAGGCCGAATTCCTGAATAAAGTGCAGCATTGGGCTGCTGAGCGTAATGCCCGCCTGGTCCACAAAGTGGCCGACGATGATGCCGCCAAACAGCACGCCCCCGATACCGAAGCCGACGCCACGCACTTTTACATTGCCGATCCACAATCCGACGACCGCCACCAGCGCCAATACGCTAACGGTCAATGCTATATCACTCATCGTCTCTTCCCTGTGAATAACATTACGAATAAAGAGGATTATGACCGGTAGCGACCAGGGTGTATGCCGCCTGGCGCACAATAATCACGGGATCGGGTTCGCTATTCAGGCACGCCTTTATTTTTCGCCGCAATTTTCAGCTGCTGAATACTTTTCTCCGGGGAAGGGAACGCTTCAGGCATCGTATCGCCAAGATCGTTAATCGTCTGACGCACTTTTTGGCCAACTTCATAATGGGTTTGATTGGCCAGCTGCTTCGTATCGACCTCATCCCGGCGCAGTTTTTCTTCCGTTTGGGTAGCGCGGAAAAGGTTGGCTGCAAGCTCAGTAGACCCCATATGGTCGAGAATTTTTTGGCTTTTCTTTAGCCCTTTACGCTCATGAATCGCTTGTTGATCCAGACCACCGTAGAGGCCTTTATAGCCATGGTTCTGGAAAATAGCGAAATCCAGCGTTGTCTGTACGCCCGCTAGCTGGGCCGTTTCAACAAGGTGTTTATTATGTTCTTTCAGCTCATTGCGCAAAAATAGCCGCTTCTCATCCTCTCGTAGAGATTTAAAGGTTTGATCGTCCTTCAGTTCCTGACGCCGGGTTTGCAACGCAAAGTAGGTTTGCCCCGCGGCAATGACCGGTTTCGACGGATCGCCATTTTGCACAACCAGATAGCAGGCGTCGCGGGATAGATGAATGTCTTCAAGATTCCTGCTGGAACCGGAACCCAATTCGACCATTTTGTTGGACTCAACAAAATGGTCTGAGGGTAGCTGACCGCTCGCCTCACATGAAATTATCGCTTTTGAGATTACCTTTTGAAAATTTCTCCACTCTTTATAGTCCAGTAATGGCCAAGGTTTCGGGCAGACCAATATTCTCTCCCCGCCTCATCTCTATTTTTGATCGCTTCGAATGGCTGCTGTTCGTTCATTACAGATCCTTTGTTTCAGTGAGCCTATAAAATCTGATTATTTTTTAAACTGAAACATCCGTTGCAGCAAGGGGATTTAATGCGCTCCCGCGCACAAAAAAGCCCCGAAAATCGGGGCCTTATGAGTGGTTCGCTTAATTAGCTATCTAACGCGGGGCGCTCGCTGATGGCGATGCGCTGCGGGGCGATCTGTTCCGGCTCGTTGCGGGTCAGATCGATATGCAGCAGGCCGTTGGTAAAGGTAGCCCCGGAGACTTCCATATTTTCGGCGAGCGTGAAGCTCAGGCTAAACGCCTGGTTAACCAGCCCCTGGTGCAGCCATTTGGTCTCTTTTTCCGGCTGCTGCGGCGCGCCTTTTACCGCCAGGCGCGTGCCTTCAAGCTGGATATCCAAATCTTCCTGACGGAAACCGGCCAGCGCAAGGGTAATGCGATAGTGGTTATCGTCGCTTTTTTCGATGTTATAAGGCGGGAAGGTCTGGCTTTCACCGGCGGTTTGCAGCGCGTTGGCCAGTTTGTCAAAACCGATCCATTGACGCAGCAGCGGGGATAAATCGTAGTTACGCATTGTGTTTCTCCTTCTAAGAAGCGAGTGGTTAGCTGCAAATCCTGCGGATTCGCATTTGCCCCCTGACGGCAGGCAGATTTTTGCATTAATACTGGGCCGCGTTGGCGGCCCAAGGAAATTAGTTGATCTCGATACGGCGCGGTTTATTCGCTTCGGGAATCACTCGCTCGAGGTCGATATACAGCAGGCCGTTTACCAGGTTGGCGCCGCGAATATGGATATTTTCCGCCAGCTGGAATTTACGCTCAAAATTGCGTTCAGCGATGCCCTGATAGAGGTAAGTACGCTCTTTCTGTTCGGCGGCATGGGCGCCTTTCACGATAAGCAGATTATCCTGAGCGGTAATTTCCAGTTCGCTCTCGGCAAAACCGGCCACCGCAATCGCGATGCGGTAGTTGTTCTCGTCTACTAACTCAACGTTGTACGGAGGGTAGCCGCCATTACTCTGGCTTTGATTATTTTCTAACAGATTGAAAAGGCGGTCGAAACCAATAGCAGAACGATACAGCGGGGAGAGATCGAAATTACGCATAATACATAGCTCCTGAAATCAGCGAGAATTATCTGACCTTCCATCATGGACAGGTCGTTATTAAGCGGAATACCCATTCGGCGTATTCTCTGAGTGACACATTCCTAAAATGGGTATATCCATGCCCTTTTCAAGGTGAAGAGGGCAATTTTTTTTGCAGTTTGCGGTCTATTGCTTAGACTGGAGTGACAGCACAAAAGGCAAAGTGCGACGCCTGCCACAGTGCGGCGCAATCGCACTATGCATCCATGGAATGGCCCGATATAACCGATATGTACGCCATTCTTCAGACCGCGTCTTTACCGGCGGCGCTCTGAAATTTTTGTACATTGAAGGTTCTATCAACGCCCGTAACGATGACGGAAAAATGATGAAAAACGGTCTGTTAAAGCTGGTCCTGTTTAGCGGGATGATAAGTTTAGGCGGTTGCTCCAGCGTGATGTCACATACCGGCGGTAAGGAAGGAACCTATCCGGGAACGCGCGCCAGCGCGCAAATGCTGGGAGATAGCGATGCCAACTGGGGAACGAAATCCCTTGTGGCGCTGGATATGCCCCTTACGGCGGTAATGGACACGCTGCTGCTGCCGTGGGATATGTTCCGCACCGACAGCTCGGTCAAATCGCGCGTTGAAAAGAGCGAGAAAGAGACGCTGGCGACCAACTCCGTGATCCCGCCAGCGCGGATGACTAATCAGTAATTTAGCGCCCCGTTGCGGTTACCCATAGCTGGCGGTAACCGTCTACCTCCTCCATCCAGGCAAGCTGTTTGCCGTCTGGCGAAAAGACGATCGCATCGGCCGATGGCGGATTGGCATGTTCGTCGGTCAAAAAGAGGATGTCCCCGCTCAGCGCATCACAAAGCGCGATTCGGTTTTCCAGCACAAAGCCCAGCCATTTCCCCGACGGATGCCAGTTAAACGCCGACTGGATATCAGAGCGGTTGTGGGTCAGCTGCCGCAGCCCATCACCCTGCGACGAGATAAGCCACATTTGCGCCACCCCGGCATCGTCGCGCAGCAGAAAAGCCATCTCCGTTGCCTGCGGGTTGGCCCGCACCCAATGTCGCGGCGTATTCACCAGCCCCGGGTAACGACGTTCATGGGTAAACGTTAAGCGGCGCTGGACCACGCCGGCGGGGGGAGCCGGCATCGTGGCGTCCGTTCCAGCAAGCGGCGCATCGCCAGACTGCTTCCAGCCCTGCTCGCTCTGCGGCAGCTCGACAATAAACAGCTCCGGCACTTTGTCGCCGTTTAACGCTCGCGTATCGCCAATAAACGCCAGCGCCCGGTCACCGACCCAGCCCTCTTCATAGGCGCGATTAATCTCGTCGCTGCCCGGCGCGGGGGACGGCGTTGTGCGGCTGACCAGCACGCACCAGTGGCTGCCGTCGTATTGCCGTGGATGATCCCCACGGGGTGTTACCGGGCCATAGGGAACCGCCACGCCAACGTTGCGTAAATCCAGCGCCGGATCGCGTTCATGCAGCACGTGGTCGTTATAGGTAAAACTGACGAGCTCGCCGTTCGGGCTGAAAACATGCACATGGCTGCCGCCGCGCAGCGCGCCGGGGGTATAGGGCGGAGTGATATCCATCGCATCAAGGTTGCGCGTTTCCCCCTGATACGTCACCACGCCGCGGCGATGGTGAAAATCGTAATGCCAGCGTTCATCCGGGTTTTCCGGACCGTGGATGAAGACATATTTATCTACCGATGGATGAACGGTCACCACGCCAACGTACGCGCCTTGTCCGGCACGGTAGAGGATCTCAACCTCTCCCGTCTCGACATTCACCCGCTCGATCGTTTCGCCGGTAAAAGAGGCGCCAGAGGGACGAACGTCAAAAACCAGCCACCGGCTGTCCGCCGTCCAGGTGCGGGTGTTGGTAAGCTGATGATGACGGGGAGCAAAGGTGACTTGTTTCATGGGAGATAAACTCTGAAGCCTAAGTTGCGCTTCAGAGTAGTTGATCCGCCAAAAAATGACTATGGTTCAAGCGCGGGAACAGGCGTAACCAAAGTCTTATTTTTTGCCCATCCCGACACGTTTTCAAGAACTAACCTGGACATAGCCTCCCTGGTACTCCAGGTCGCGCTTGCCATATGTGGCGTGACCACCACGTTCGCGCGGCGCAGGAGCGCCTGCGGCACTTCTGGCTCCTGGCTAAAAACATCCAATCCTGCTCCGGCGATAATTCCTTGTTCGAGGGCTTTTATCAGAGCAAATTCATCAACAACGCTGCCGCGAGAAATGTTGATTAAAATGCCGCTCGCGCCCAGAGCCGAGAGTACCCGTTCATCAATAAGCGCCTGGTTTTCCGCACTTCCTGGCGTACATATCACTAAAAAATCTGTTTGTGACGCCAGTGTTGAAATATCCTCAATCCACGGATAATCCAGCCCCGGTATTGCTTTCCGATCGCTATAAGCAATCTGCATCGCAAACCCTTCGCAGCGTCGGGCTATTGCCTGCCCAATTCTCCCCATCCCAACGATCCCAACACGCGAGCCCGAGACCTTACGCGTCCACTGAAAGCCCCCCTGACGCCAGCCTCCCGCCTCAATAAACTTCTGTGCAGAAACGATTTGTCGCGATGTCGCCAACATCAGCCCCATCGCTAAATCAGCAACATCATCCGTTAATACGCCCGGCGTATGGCTGACAGCCACACGATGATCTGCCGCAGCACGAACATCAACCCCATCATAACCCACGCCAAACACAGCAATAAGCTCCAGAGAGGGTAGGCTGGAAATCAGCTGGCGCGTTACGGTGGCCTCACCATTGGTGATCATAATAGTGAATTGTTCAGCCAGGACTGCCAACTCTTCGCGTGTAAGCGCCTCATATTCATAAACTTCATACAGACTGTTCAGCTCCGCCGTAAGTTGGTCAGGCAATGATGCTTGCTTTAATATTTTCAGTTTCATACTTATCTATTCGCTTATAAGGAAGAGTGGGCAGAGTGCTTTAAGGAGGTATCTTTACCAGTACGCGAAACGGCTATACCGATAATTCCTCCTAATACCAGTGCGATAGCAACAATAAGCAGGCCGTAGTGATAGCTATGGGTCACATCTTTAATCTTGCCTAAAACAGGAGGCAGGCCTAAGCCAACAAAATTCGCGATAGTGTTAATAAAAGCAATTGAGGCTGCTGCTGCAACGCCAGCAAGCTTTTCAGTGGTGACCGCCCAAAAAACGGGGGTCAGAGCAAAGTTGAACCCAACGGTAAGCACCAGCAGGATATAAGAGATCAGTAGGTTATCTGAATAGATAGCCACCCCCAGCGATACGCCGGCAAGAATCAATGGTAACCCCATATGCAACGATCGCTCTTTGGTGAGATCGGAATGCCGGCCGTTAAGATACATAAATAAGCAGGCAAAAATAAACGGCACCGCGGATAGTAAGCTAATAACAAAATTGCTTTGCTCGCTGGCGATGCTTTTTAGAATCAAAGGTAAAAACAAGGTAATACCAATAGAACCGAAAGCTTGTAAAAACCACACCAAACTTAATAAGAGCACAACTTTATTTTTCAAAGCGCTCAGCCACGAATGATTTTTATTGACCATTACATTTCGATTATCTTCCTCTAATTGTGATACTAACCATTCTTTTTCTGAACCCGTTAACCAGTGTGCTTTTTCAGGACTCGATGGCAGCAACCATAAAACCATCACACCAAGGATAATAGCCGGGATTCCTTCTATCGCAAATAACCAACGCCAACCAGCGATATCAGCAATACCGTGCATATTCAAAATAAACCCGGATATTGGTAAACCAATAATTGATGCCAGAACCGACCCCATATAAAAGAATGACATAGCGCGAGCTCGATTACTTTTAGGGAACCAGCAGGAAATATAATAAATAATCCCGGGGGTAAACCCAGCCTCTGCCATTCCCAACAAAAAGCGCATCACATAGAGCTGCGTTGGGGTATGTACCAGCGACATCCCTGCGCTTACAATACCCCAGGTTATCATTATTCTCGCAATCCAAATACGGGCACCTATGCGGGTCATAATAACATTACTGGGAATTTCAAAAATAATATAGGAGATATAGAACATTCCCACCCCGAGACCATACATGCTGGCTGTCAGACCTAAATCCGCATTCATTTGTAAGGCCGCAATAGAAATATTGGTTTTATCAAGGTTTGCAACAAAATAGCAAATAATCACAAAAGGTATTATTTTGCTATTGAGTTTTTTTAGTGTAGATGTATAGAGTTCAATGCTCATAAATTATTACCTCATCATCCTGCCTTCAGCAGTAAGAATCCCTCTGACAGAAGGCAGAGATTGATATTGAGAAACTAATGAACTAATTAAGATACTACCATTCAGCAACAACACCGTCTTCCAGACGCCACAATGGATTACGCCAGTCCGGCGCGTTCTGACTTAATTCCATAACCCGCGCTTCATCTATTTCTACGCCAAGTCCGGGCTTCATTAATGGTTTAAAGAAACCGCCTTCCATATTGAAGTCCTCTTTATTTTTCACAAAGTCGAGTAATTCCGCGCCCTTGTTATAGTGAATACCCATACTTTGCTCCTGGAAGACAGCGTTATAAGAGACAAAATCGACGTGCAGGCAGGCGGCAAGCGCAATGGGTCCCAGCGGACAGTGCGGCGCCAGCGCCACGTCGTAGGCTTCGGCCATTCCGGCGATTTTATAGCACTCGGTAATACCGCCGGCATGCGACAGGTCGGGTTGCAGAATAGCCAGCCCACCGGCTTCCAGCACGCGCTTAAACTCGAAGCGCGAGAACATACGTTCGCCCGCCGCAATAGGAATCGAGGTTTGCGCCGCCAGCCGGGGATAATATTCTGCCTGCTCGGCAAGCACCGGCTCTTCAATAAACAGCGGACGATACTGTCCCAGCTCTTTAATGAGTACTTTCGCCATCGGCGCGCTAACGCGGCCGTGGAAATCGAGGCCGAACTCAATTTCATTGCCGAACGCTTCGCGAATTTGCGCGACGGTATTCACCGCCGCATCCACCGCGCGAGAGTTATCGATAAGCCCCAGCTCTTCGCAGCCGTTGAGTTTAAAGGTGTCAAAACCAATACCGCGCAACTTCTTGATGCCATCAATCACCTCTGCCGGACGGTCGCCGCCAACCCAGCTGTAGGCTTTGATTTTGTCGCGCACCAGGCCGCCCATCAGCTGCCAGACCGGCGCGTTCAGCACTTTGCCTTTAATATCCCACAGCGCCTGATCGATACCGGCGATGGCGCTCATTAAAATCGGACCGCCGCGGTAAAAGCCCGCGCGGTACATCACCTGCCACAGGTCGTTAATCCGCGCCGGATCCTGGCCTATCAAATAATCGCCGAGCTCATGCACCGCCGCCTCTACGGTGCGCGCGCGCCCTTCAATCACGGGCTCGCCCCAGCCAACCACGCCTTCGTCGGTGTCAATTTTTAAAAACATCCAGCGCGGGGGTAAACGATACGTGGTGAGTTTGGTTATTTTCATTGCACTGCCTCTCGATACGCTTTAACAAATGCTACCGCCTGCCGTTGGGTACGCTCTACGGATTGGCCGGCGCGATAAAGATCGCTGCCCAGCCCGGCGCCGGTACAGCCTGCTTTTATCCACTGCGCCAGATTTTCCGGCGTCACGCCGCCCACCGCAAAAACGGGAACCTCCGGCGGCAAAACGGCTTTTAACGCTTTGATGTAGTCAGGGCCAAAAGCCGAAGAAGGGAAGACTTTCAACGCCTGAGCCCCGGCGTCCAGCGCGGCGAACGCTTCCGTCGCCGTCGCGCATCCCGGACAAACCGTCATGCCGTAGCTCACCGCACGACGAATGACCTCGGGCTGAATATTGGGCGTGACGATAAGCCTGCAGCCCATTTGGGCAAGCTGGTCCACCCGTTCTGTATTAAGCACGGTGCCTGCGCCAATCAGGGCTTTATCGCCATAAGCCTCAACAACGGCGGGAATACTCTTTTCCCACTGCGGTGAGTTGAGCGGAATTTCAACGGCGTCAAATCCGGCGTCAATCACCGCCCCCACATGCGCCAGCGCCTCTTCCGGCGTAATCCCGCGCAGGATAGCGATAAGCGGTAAGTTAGTTTGCCACTGCATGGATGATGCTCCTTACTCCTGTCTGAAATGCGTTATCACCTGACACCACGGTGGTCTGACGGCCAATGGCGCTCAGGGCCTGCTGATAGCGGTTCGCCAGCGCCTCGCCGCCGACAATGGTGACCTGCGGGTCGCGAAAGCGTTCGCTCAGGGTGGCGACTTCCGCGCCAATCAGCAGCCCCGACAGAAACTCGCCGACCTGCTCGCGCGGCAGCGACCCCAGCACGTGCGAAGCGCGCACCTCAAAAAGCCGCGGCAGGATGTCTGGCGAATGCAGGCCGCGCTCAAGCCCGGCGTTAAACGCGCCGGGAGCGGAGACCTGCTCCGGTAACCCGGCGCCGACCAGCGAGTGGCGCAGCAGCAGATAATGCAGTTCGCCGGTCATCACCGTGCGAAAGTCGTTAATTTGTTGGCGGTCGGCCTGCACCCATTTGCAGTGGGTGCCGGGCATCACGTAGATGGAAGAAGGGGCAATCATCCGCGCGCCGAGGAGCTGAGTCTCTTCGCCGCGCATCACATTCTGGTTAGCGTCGCGGGAGACGCTCAGCCCGGGAATAATCCAGACTTTGTCGCCAACGGACGTCAATTGTTGGCCAATGGCGGAGAAATCAACGGGAACGGGCAAATTGGGCGCCACCTTCCAGCCGACGTTGCTACCGACCATTCCTGCCAACACCGCCGGGGTCGCGCCGTCGCGCCAGCCCCGGGTTATTTCGCTAAACACCGCCGCGGGGGATTCTCCGTTCAAACGCGTGACGCCTGCTGCCGATTGCCTGCTCTCCAGGCACTGGTCGTCCTGATAAAGCCAGGCGCGCAGGTTGGTCGATCCCCAGTCAATTGCGATGTAGCGAGATGTCATGTGATTTCCTTTAACCTTCGTGTCGAGCTGGCGATCATGGTGAGCGCCGCCTGCTCCGCCGCTTCGCTGTCCTGATGCCGGATGGCGTCAAACAGCGCCTTATGTTCCTGGAGCGTTTTCGGCATGTTGGCCTCATCGCCCATCCAGGTCCTTTCAAATACCGCCCGCTGTAGCGAACTGATCGCCACGTTGAGCTGTTGCAGAACCGGGTTATGCACCGACTGCAGCACCGCCTCGTGATAGCGAATATCCGCTTCGTTAAACGCCTCCCTGTCCTGGTTGTTGGCGATCATGTCGTTGAGCGCTTCTTCTATTTGCGCCAGGTCGCTCGACGTCGCGCGCTCGGCCGCCCAGCGGGCAATCGCGGGTTCAACCAGGTTACGTACCTCGCTCATCGCGCTAATCAGCCGCGGGTCGTAATCGCTCTCCAGCACCCACTGTAAAACGTCGGTGTCGAGATAATTCCACTGGTTACGCGGCGCAACGAACGCGCCGCGATAGCGCTTCATTTCAATCAGCCGCTTAGCCATCAACGAACGGAACACTTCGCGAATGATATTGCGCGAGGTGGCAAACTCCTCACACAGGTCGGCTTCCGCGGGCAGCGCAGAGCCGGGAACGTATTTGCCGCTGACAATCTGCTTGCCCAGCGTGATGACGATGCGATCGGTTTTATTGAGAGTCATGGAGAGTCCTTGTGCTCTGGATATCTCCCTCTACTTTACCGCGACCGGCGGATTTAACCGCAACTTTGTAGTACTAACGTGATACCACTCGTCATCGCCATGGACACAATGTAGTACAACACAAACATGTTGTACTACAATTTAGATCACAAAAACGACAATCCGGTTTGGGGATTTTGCGGTGGGGTAAACTCAGCGCATAAAAAAACCCGCGATAAACGCGGGTTTTTCAGAAAGAGATCTTTAGTTTAGGACATACTTTTCAATAGCATATGCCACACCGTCTTCCAGGTTGGATTTGGTGATAAAGTTTGCCGCTTCTTTGACGGCCGGAATCGCGTTGTCCATCGCCACGCCGACGCCAGCGTATTCAATCATCGCAATGTCGTTTTCCTGATCGCCAATCGCCATCACCTCTTCCGCTTTGATACCCAACGCATCGGCCAGCGATTTCACGCCGGTGCCTTTGGTGACACGTTTATCAAGAATTTCAAGGAAGTACGGCGCGCTTTTCAGCACGGTGTATTTCTCTTTCACTTCAGCCGGAATGCGGGCGATAGCCTTGTCCAGAATCGCCGGCTCATCGATCATCATCACTTTCAGCAGCTGGATATTCGGATCCATCTTTTCGGCTTCGCAGAAAACCAGCGGGATCGTCGCCACATAGGATTCATGTACCGTGTAATAGCTCACATCGCGGTTCGCGGTGTACAGAGTGTTGCGATCGAGCGCGTGGAAGTGGGAGCCGACATCGCGGGCCAGCTGTTCCAGATAGCGGTAGTCGTCGTAGCCCAGCGCGGTCTGCGCAACGGTACTGCCGTCGCTCGCCTTCTGCACTAAAGCGCCGTTATAGGTGATGCAGTAATCCCCTGGCTGCTCCATATGCAGTTCTTTCAGATAGTTGTGCACGCCAGCGTAAGGGCGGCCGGTGGTCAGTACCACGTTGACGCCGCGTTCACGGGCTGCGGC
This sequence comes from Klebsiella sp. MBT K-1, assembly GCF_002556465.1. Taxonomy (NCBI): domain Bacteria; kingdom Pseudomonadati; phylum Pseudomonadota; class Gammaproteobacteria; order Enterobacterales; family Enterobacteriaceae; genus Klebsiella; species Klebsiella sp. MBT K-1. Next base: position 36,846 of record NZ_PDEL01000019.1, read on the forward strand.
AATCGCAGTTTTCACCGCAGGAGAGATAGTATGGTCAGGCAGCAGCAGCGTGCCGTCCATATCGATTGCAATCAGTTTAATAGCCATGAAATCCCCGGGTAAGATGAGTCCTTACTCATGCTAACGCGATTAAGCCCACAAAAATAGAGCTACATTGCACAGCAGAATCCCCCCTTTTAGGCAAAACCCGGGGACGAGATATTACTCGCGGGTGAGGACAATTTTACCAAACGCGCCGCGATCGAGGTGTTCTAGCGCCTGTTCAAGCTGGTTAAAGCGGTAACGGTGCTCGATCACAGGTTTCAACCCGGTCACGTCAACGGCGCGAACGAAATCTTCCAGCGCACGACGGTGCCCGACGCCAATCCCCTGAATCACGGGGGATTTCAGCAACAGTTCGCCCGCGGACAGCGAGATTTCACTGCCGGCCAGCACGCCGATGACCGAAATACGCCCATGAACCGCCACGGCGCGCAGGGAATGCCTCAGGTTCTCCCCACCAACGGTTTCAATAATATGGTCAATGCCGCGATCGTTTGTCAGTTCGTATATCCCTTCAGCCCAGTCGCCTTTAAGCCGGTTGATGCCATAATCGGCGCCGAGTTGTTTGGCCCGCGCCAGTTTTTCATCGCTTCCCGACGTGACAAAAACCTCCGCCCCCTGCGCTTTGGCAATTTGCAAAGCGAATATCGCCACACCGCCCGTGCCCTGCACCAGCACCGATTGTCCGGCGCGCAAATGACCGCGCTCCACCAGCGCGAACCATGCGGTAAGCCCGGCGCAGGGTAAGGTGCTGGCCTCTGCGTCATCCAGGGTTTCCGGGGCGGCCACCAGCCCGTTTTCATTCACAATCACGTACTCAGCCAGCATCCCCTGAAAGTAACCGCCGGTCGTTTTATAGGGCAAAGTGCGGGCGTCCGCTGTTGGCCTACCGTCGATCCACTCAGGGAAAAAGGTCGAGATGACGCGAGCGCCGGGTTTAAAACGCGTGACGCCCTCTCCCGTACTTTCCACCACGCCTGCCATATCGGATGCCGGGGTAAACGGGAAGGAAAGCGCGATCGGCATGGAGCCTTCGATAACCATTTTATCGCGGTAGTTGAGCGCAACGGCATTCACCCGTACGCGGACTTCTCCTGGCCCTGGCTGCGGCACGGGCGCCTGGGTGAGTTTGAGATTCTCGCGCCCGAGGGCGTTCATCGACCAGCGCTGCATTGTCTCTGTCATTTTTTTCTCCTGGCATCAAATAAGCTTCAGTATCGACAGTCTACCGTTGACTCAGCGTCACCAGTGGCGATAACTTTTCCCACTATTGACGCCAGAAAAGAAACAATCTATGTCCAATACGCTGAAGGATATTCCGGTTTTTGTAGCCGCCGTTGAGGCGGGCAGTTTTGCGCAGGCCGCAATCCGTTTACATTTGTCGCGCTCGGCGGTGGGAAAGAGCATCGCTCGCCTTGAGGAACGACTGGGGGTACGTCTGTTTCAACGTACGACCCGCAGCCAAAGCCTGACCGACAACGGCGCCCTTTTTTATGAACGTTGCCTGCGGGCGCTGGAGGAAATTCGGGGCGCAGAATCGCTGCTGGAAACGGGCAAACAGCAGGTCAGCGGCCGCCTGCGCGTTGCCATGCCGGTGCTGTTTGGTCGCCAGTGCGTCGCCCCGCTGCTGATCGCGCTGGCGCAGGAACATCCAGGCCTTGAGCTGGAGATGTCATTCAGCGACCGGGTCGTGGATCTCGTCGAGGAAGGGTTTGATATGGCGGTACGTAACGGCACGCTTCAGGACAGCAGCGTTCTGGTCGCCAGAAGGCTGGGAGAACACCGCATGGTACTGTGCGCCGCGCCGGATTATCTGCAGAAGAAGGGTACCCCGCAAAGCGTTGATGATTTGCCCCATCATGCGGCCATTAACTATCTGCAGGCAGGCAGAGTGCTATCCTGGCAGCTGATGGATAACGAAGGTGCCTCGCATACCTTTACACCCCATTCATCGCTCAATATGGATGATTTGCAGGCGATCTGCGACGCTGCGCTGGCCGGACACGGCATTGCATGGCTGCCCTGCTGGATGGTCAGCAAAGACATTCATGAGGGAAAACTCGTCCCGCTGTTAAAGCAGGCGCCGGATGTGCGCTTCGACATTCACGCGGTCTGGCAACAGACGCCGCATCTACCGCTGAGGGTGCGAATTGCCGTCGATACGCTCGCCAGCCGTTTACCGTCCGCGATGTCGCTGGATATGCCTGCGCCCATAAAAAAGCCGCGCTAAACGCGCGGCCTGAGTCTGGCGGTGTAACAACGATTAAATGTCGATGTTCGCCGCTTTAAGGGCGTTCTCTTCGATAAAGGCGCGGCGCGGTTCAACGGCGTCACCCATCAGGGTGGTGAACAGCTGGTCAGCGGCAATCGCATCCTTCACGGTCACGCGCAGCATGCGGCGGCTATCCGGGTCCATAGTGGTTTCCCACAGCTGATCCGGGTTCATCTCGCCCAGACCTTTATAGCGCTGGATAGAGAGGCCGCGACGGGACTCTTTTACCAGCCAGTCCAGCGCCTGCTCGAAGCTGGCAACCGGCTGGCGGCGCTCGCCGCGCTCGATAAAGGCATCGTCTTCAATCAGGCCGCGCAGCGTTTCGCCCAGCGCGCAGATACGGCGGTATTCCGGCCCGGTAATGAACTCGTGATCCAGCGGGTAGTCGGTGTCCACGCCATGGGTACGCACGCGAACAATCGGCTCAAACTGCTGCAGCTCTGCGTTCTCGCGGATATCAAATTTCCACTGGCTGCCGTGCTGCTCTTTCTCATTCAGCTCGCTCACCAGGGTATTGATCCAGCGAGTCACCGCCTGCTCGTTGCTCAGGTCGGCTTCCGCCAGCGTCGGTTGATAGACAAGCTCTTTCAGCAGCGCTTTCGGGAAGCGACGCTCCATACGACCGATCATTTTCTGCGTGGCGTTATACTCGGCAACCAGTTTCTCCAGCGGCTCGCCGGCTAAGGCCGGCGCGTTGGCGTTGGTGTGCAGGGTTGCGCCATCCAGCGCGATGGAGATTTGGTACTGATCCATCGCTTCATCGTCTTTAATATACTGTTCCTGCTTGCCTTTCTTCACTTTATACAGCGGCGGCTGGGCGATGTAGACGTGGCCGCGCTCGACGATTTCCGGCATCTGGCGATAGAAGAAGGTCAACAGTAGCGTACGAATGTGCGAGCCGTCGACGTCCGCATCGGTCATGATAATGATGCTGTGGTAGCGCAGTTTGTCCGGGTTGTACTCATCGCGGCCAATGCCGCAGCCCAGCGCGGTAATCAGCGTCGCTACTTCCTGAGACGCGAGCATTTTGTCAAAGCGCGCTTTCTCAACGTTGAGGATTTTACCCTTCAGCGGCAGAATCGCCTGGTTCTTACGGTTACGCCCCTGCTTCGCAGAACCGCCCGCCGAGTCCCCTTCCACTAAGTACAGTTCAGAGTGCGCGGGGTCGCGTTCCTGACAATCCGCCAGCTTGCCCGGCAGGCCCGCCAGGTCCAGCGCGCCTTTACGGCGGGTCATCTCACGCGCGCGACGTGCGGCTTCGCGCGCGCGCGCCGCGTCGATGATTTTACCGACCACGATTTTGGCGTCAGACGGGTTTTCCAGCAGGTATTCGTTCAGCAGTTCGTTCATCTGCTGTTCGACCGCCGATTTCACCTCAGAGGAGACCAGCTTGTCTTTGGTCTGCGAGGAGAATTTCGGATCCGGCACCTTCACGGAGACCACAGCGATCAGGCCTTCACGGGCATCGTCGCCGGTGGCGCTGACTTTCGCTTTCTTGCTGTAGCCTTCTTTATCCATGTAGGCGTTCAGGGTACGGGTCATCGCCGCACGGAAGCCTGCAAGGTGGGTACCGCCGTCGCGCTGCGGAATGTTGTTGGTAAAGCAGTAGATGTTTTCCTGGAAACCATCGTTCCACTGCAGCGCAACTTCAACGCCGATGCCGTCTTTTTCGGTGGAGAAATAGAAGATATTCGGGTGGATCGGCGTTTTGTTTTTATTCAGATATTCTACGAACGCTTTAATACCGCCTTCGTAGTGGAAATGATCCTCTTTACCGTCGCGCTTGTCGCGCAGGCGAATCGACACCCCGGAGTTCAGGAACGACAGCTCGCGCAGGCGTTTTGCCAGAATCTCGTATTCGAATTCGACCACGTTAGTGAAGGTTTCGTAGCTCGGCCAGAAACGCACCATGGTGCCGGTTTTTTCGGTTTCGCCGGTCACCGCCAGCGGCGCCTGCGGCACGCCGTGCGCATACATCTGACGATGAATTTTGTTATCGCGCTGAATGACCAGTTCCAGCTTCTGCGACAGGGCGTTAACCACGGAAACGCCTACACCGTGCAGACCACCGGAAACTTTATACGAGTTATCATCGAATTTGCCGCCCGCGTGCAGAACGGTCATGATCACTTCCGCCGCCGACACGCCCTCTTCCGGGTGAATACCGGTCGGAATACCGCGACCATCATCCTGGACGGAGACGGAGTTATCGCTGTGGATAGTAACAACGATGTCTTTACAGTAACCTGCGAGCGCTTCGTCGATAGCGTTATCCACAACCTCGAATACCATGTGGTGCAGACCGGTGCCGTCATCCGTGTCGCCGATATACATACCCGGGCGCTTACGCACCGCATCCAGCCCTTTCAGGACTTTGATACTGGAGGAGTCATAAGAATTCGACATCAACGTTTCTCGCTCATTTTATCTTAGGTTAATCCGCTATTTTACCCTTTTCCACGGTAAACATCTTCGAATTTTCGTCCGACATGTCCATAACGTGTTCAGCGCTAATGGCGCTGACGAAAACCTGCGACTGCGTGGCTTTTAAGCGGCTGGCAAGCAGCCCGCGCCGCGCGTCGTCAAGTTCCGAGGCAAAATCATCTATCAGGTACAGGCACCGCCGCCCGCTTTCGCGGGTCAGAAACTCGCCTTGCGCCAGTCGTAGGGCGCACATCAGCAGCTTAAGCTGCCCGCGTGACAATGTATCCTCTACCGGCGCGCCGTCGGCACGAATGCGGAAATCCGCTTTATGCGGGCCGTGGGCGGTATAGGTTAGCATGCGATCGCGTTCGAAATTTCGCTCCAGCACCTCGGCATAATCCGTTTCTTTCTCCCAGCCGCGCTGGAAAGAAAAGGTGAGAGCGAACTCCGGCAAAAACTGCCGACAGGTATCCGCCATGTCTTCGACGATAGCGGCGCTATATTCGGCCCGCCAGCGGCTAATCAGCTCTGCCAGCGGGATCAGCTCCAGATCCCATGGCCGCAGCTGGGCATAGCGGCTGACCTGACGCAGCGCGGCGTTGCGCTGCTTCACCAGGCGCTTCAGGTTGCTCCAGGCGGTAAAGAATCCGGCTTCGTTGTGAAAGCATCCCCAGTCAAGGAACGCTCTTCTGTATTTGGGGCCGCCGTTGAGTAAAGTAAACCCCTCCGGCGTAATCAGCTGCATCGGCATCAGGTGCGCCAGCTCAGCCACTTTATGCCCGTCGGTACCGTCGATACGCACCTTGCTGTCGCCCTGCTTATCTTTCGTCAGGCCGATAGATACTTCACGCTCTTCACCCTGCAGGCGACCGTGCAGGACAAAGGACTCCTGTTCGTGACGAATCACGCGGCCAATCTGCAAACTACGAAACGCCCGACCATGGCCGAGCGTATAGATAGCTTCAAGTACGCTGGTTTTGCCGCTGCCGTTGGCGCCAACCAGGAAATTAAAGCCGGGAGAGAGGGCGAGATCCGCATTTTCAATATTGCGGAAGTCTTTGATTAGAAGTCGGGATAGCGACATATCAGCTCATAAGCAGGGCGTTATCGGCGCAGTTAGTCTGGTCACGGCCAGCGCGCAGCAACCGGAGCGTACTAAAGTACGTGAGGATTGCGAGCACTGCCCGGAGCCAGAATAACAAGTAAGATAGCCCGATATTTTCTACAGCCTCATAGGCATGACGACGTATGCTGCGGATTGGGAGGCCGCATCCTCAATCTGCACGCTCGAAACGGAATCGGTCAGCAGAATGCGCACGTTCTCACACTTCAGCGCGTTCAGGACGTCCAGCACATAGCTGACGTTAAAGCCGATTTCCATCTCGGTCCCGGCATAGGTGACATCAAGAATTTCTTCCGCTTCTTCCTGTTCCGGGTTATTGGCGGTGATTTTCAGCTGATTTTCACTGACGTACAGGCGCACGCCGCGGAATTTTTCGTTAGAAAGAATCGCCGCGCGGGCAAAGGCCTGCTTGAGAATATCGCAGCCGGCGTCCAGATGCTTATCCGGATTCTTCGGCAGTACGCGGCGATAGTCAGGAAAACGACCATCCACCAGCTTTGAAGTGAAGATAAAGTCGCCAACGTGAGCGCGAATATTATTGCTGCCGATCTGCACGCGCAGCGGCGTATCGCCGCCGTCGAGCATACGCATCAGCTCAATCACGCCTTTACGCGGCACGATCACCGAATGATTGGGCAGGGACTCTTCCAGTGGCATCGAGCAGACCGCCAGGCGGTGGCCGTCTGTCGCCACGGTGCGCAGTTCGCTACCTTCGGTTTCAAACAGCATACCGTTTAAGTAATAGCGAACGTCCTGGTGCGCCATCGAAAACTGCGTCGCTTCGATCAGGCGCTTCATGGTCGCCTGCGGCAGGGTAAATTCAACTTCGCTCTGCCAGTCATCGAGGTTCGGGAAATCCGCCGCAGGCAGCGTCGAGAGCGAAAAGCGGCTGCGTCCGGAACGCACCAGCATGCGCTCGCCTTCCAGCTGGACCGCGATCTCCGCGCCTTCAGGCAGGCCGCGGCAGATATCAAAAAATTTACGCGCCGGAACGGTTGTAGCTCCCGCTTCGTGCGGCTGAATCAGCGCAACGCGCGCGACCATTTCCATTTCCAGATCGGTACCGGTCAGCGACAGCGCGCCATCGGTAACCTGTAGGAGCAGGTTGCCAAGAATCGGTAGCGTCGGACGACCACCTAAAGGACCGCTCACCTGTTGCAGCGGTTTTAATAAATGTTCACGTTCTACGGTAAATTTCATAGCGTCACGAGGATAATGTTCTGATTAAATTGGAAAAATCTTCTTTGATATCGTGGCTTTCTTCACGCAGTTGCTCAATCTTGCGGCAAGCGTGCAGGACGGTGGTATGGTCGCGGCCGCCAAACGCGTCGCCGATTTCCGGCAGACTGTGGTTGGTCAGCTCTTTTGCCAGCGCCATCGCCATCTGGCGGGGGCGCGCCACCGAACGGGAGCGGCGTTTAGACAGCAGGTCCGCTACCTTAATTTTGTAATACTCCGCCACCGTCTTTTGAATATTGTCGATGGTGACCAGTTTTTCCTGTAAAGCCAGCAGATCGCGCAGCGCTTCGCGCACGAAATCGATGGTGATCGCCCGGCCGGTAAAGTTGGCGTTGGCGATAACGCGGTTCAGCGCCCCTTCAAGCTCACGTACGTTAGAGCGCAGGCGCTTAGCAATAAAGAACGCCACTTCGCCCGGCAGGCGGATGTCGTTTTCATCGGCTTTTTTCATCAGGATCGCCACGCGGGTTTCCAGCTCTGGCGGCTCGATCGCGACCGTCAGCCCCCAGCCGAAGCGTGATTTCAGACGATCCTCAACCCCGTTGATCTCCTTCGGATAGCGATCCGACGTCAGGATGATCTGCTGATTGCCTTCCAGCAGGGCGTTAAAGGTGTGAAAAAACTCTTCCTGCGAGCGCTCTTTATTAGCGAAAAACTGAATGTCATCGATCAGCAGGGCATCAACGGAGCGGTAATAGCGCTTAAATTCTTCAATAGCGTTGTTTTGCAGGGCTTTTACCATGTCCTGTACAAAGCGCTCGGAGTGCATGTAAACCACTTTCGCATTGGGTTTACGCGCCACAATTCCGTTACCAACCGCATGTAAAAGGTGGGTTTTACCCAGGCCGGTGCCGCCATAAAGGAACAGCGGGTTGTACGCGCCGCCGGGGTTATCCGCAACCTGACGCGCCGCCGCGCGAGCCAGCTGGTTGGATTTACCTTCGACGAAGTTATCAAACGTGTGTTTTACATTGACGTTAGAGCGGTAGGTCGGTTCTGCCGGCGCCGGAACGTTATCCCAGCCCGGACGCACGATCGTCGGCGCAACGCGCGCCGTCTGGATCTGCTGCGCGGGCGCTGCGGCCGCAACGCTTACCGTACCTCTCTGCATCTGAACGGCTGGCTTAGCGCCTACCTCAAACCGCAGCTGTGGGGCATCCGCACCGCAAAAATCATTGAGGAGTCCATTGATATTATTGAGGTATTTATCCCTTACCCAATCGAGCACAAAACGGTTTGGCGCATACAGTGCCAGCGTGTTATCGCTCAACTCCGCCTGCAAAGGGCGTATCCACATGCTGAATTCTGTGGCTGGTAACTCATCCTGCAATCGGGCAAGACACTGCTGCCAAAGCGAAAGTGACACGGCGGACTCCACTCGAACAAAAATCGATATATAAAAAGAGAAACTGAAACAATCGTGATTGTTGGCACACGTCGACAAGACCCTGCATAGCCGAAAAGCCCCTGCACTAAAGGGGTGACGTGCGAACCGCTATCTGCGGTTATTACCCGATGCGGATCTCTGGATCCCGATCGGGACCGGGGATCATAGCCTAAACTGAGAAAGAGATCTTGTGTTTCTCAACAGATTCTTCCCGATTTATCCACAGGAAGGATCGAAGCTGGGTAAGTGTAATCGATCCTGGCGGGAGTGGAGCACGATTTCAGCCGCATATTGGAAAAATTAATGAACTATCCTGGTTTTGGGCTTAATCGATCTAACAAAGATCCTTTGCGATCCTTGCGCTTTATCCACCAGGTCGTATAATCCACCACCCGGCGCGTAATGCCCGTTTTCCGTAACGTGCCATCGCCTGTTTTTTGTGCGGCAAGGTGCGAGAAATAAGGAAAGAGAATTGACTCCGGAGTGTACAATTATTACAATCCGGCCTCTTTAATCACCCACGCTGAGGCGTAGGCCGTTCGAAATTCGTTCGGATTTACGCGAAAGTCAGTGAAATTATTCAAGTTTAGGTAGAAATCGCCATGAAACGCACTTTTCAACCGTCTGTACTGAAGCGCAACCGTTCTCACGGCTTCCGTGCTCGTATGGCTACTAAAAATGGTCGTCAGGTTCTGGCACGTCGTCGTGCTAAAAGCCGCGCTCGTCTGACCGTTTCCAAGTAATAAAGCTAACCCTGAGTGGTTAAGCTCGCATTTCCCAGGGAGTTACGCTTGTTAACTCCCAGTCATTTCACTTTCGTCTTCCAGCAGCCATTACGGGCTGGCACGCCGCAAATCACCATCCTCGGCCGCCAAAATTCGCTGGGGCATCCCCGCATCGGTCTTACCGTCGCCAAGAAGAACGTCAAGCGAGCGCATGAGCGCAATCGGATTAAACGTCTGACGCGTGAAAGCTTCCGTTTACGTCAACATGAACTCCCGCCAATGGATTTCGTGGTGGTGGCGAAGAAAGGGGTTGCCGACCTCGATAACCGTGCTCTCTCGGAAGCGTTGGAAAAATTATGGCGCCGCCACTGTCGCCTGGCTCGCGGGTCCTGATAGGCCTGATTCGGGTCTATCAGCGCCTGATTAGTCCGCTACTCGGGCCGCATTGCCGTTTCACGCCGACCTGTTCTCAATACGGAATTGAGGCATTGCGCAGGTTTGGATTGATAAAAGGCAGTTGGTTGACGGTGAAACGCGTATTAAAATGCCACCCTTTACACCCTGGTGGTGACGATCCCGTCCCGCCTGGACCATTTGATACCAGAGAACACTAACGATGGATTCGCAACGCAATCTTCTTATCATCGCTTTGTTGTTCGTGTCTTTCATGATCTGGCAAGCCTGGGAGCAGGATAACAATCCTCAACCCCAGCAGCAGACCACGCAGACAACGACCACAGCAACGGGTAGCGCCGCCGACCAGGGCGTACCGGCCAGTGGCCAGGGGAAACTGATTACGGTAAAAACCGATGTGCTTGACCTGACCATCAACACCAGCGGTGGTGATGTTGAGCAAGCGCTGCTTCTGGATTATCCGAAAGAGCTGAAGTCGACTGAGCCGTTCCAGTTACTGGAAACCACGCCGCAGTTTACCTATCAGGCGCAGAGCGGCCTGACCGGTCGTGATGGCCCGGACAACCCGGCTAACGGACCGCGTCCGTTGTATAACGTCGATAAAGATGCGTTTGTGCTGGCTGATGGCCAGAACGAAATCGTCATTCCTCTGATGTACACCGATAAAGCAGGCAACGTATTCACCAAAACCTTCACCCTGAAGCGCGGTGAATATGCGGTAAACGTCGGCTATAGCGTGCAGAACGCCAGCGAAAAACCGCTGGAAGTGTCTACGTTTGGCCAGCTGAAGCAAACCGCCAACCTGCCGACGCATCGCGACACGCAGACCGGCGGCCTGACAACGATGCACACCTTCCGCGGCGCGGCGTACTCAACGTCTGAAACGAAGTACGAAAAATACAAATTCGATACTATCGTCGATAACGAAAACCTGAACGTCAGCACCAAAAACGGTTGGGTTGCCATGCTGCAGCAGTACTTCACAACCGCATGGGTTCCGCAGAACAACGGTACTAACAACTTCTACACCGCGAATCTCGGCAACGGTATTGTGGCGATCGGCTACAAATCGCAGCCGGTTCTGGTGCAGCCGGGTCAAACCGATAAGCTGGAAAGCACCCTGTGGGTCGGCCCGGCTATTCAGGACAAAATGGCCGCCGTTGCGCCGCATCTTGACCTGACCGTCGACTACGGCTGGCTGTGGTTTATCTCTCAGCCGCTGTTCAAACTGCTGAAATGGATCCATAGCTTCCTGGGCAACTGGGGCTTCTCCATCATCGTTATCACCTTTATCGTTCGTGGCATCATGTACCCGCTGACCAAAGCGCAGTACACCTCCATGGCGAAGATGCGTATGCTGCAGCCGAAGATTCAGGCGATGCGCGAGCGTCTGGGCGACGACAAGCAGCGTCAAAGCCAGGAGATGATGGCCCTGTATAAAGCTGAGAAGGTTAACCCGCTGGGTGGCTGCTTCCCGCTGATTATCCAGATGCCAATCTTCCTTGCGCTGTACTATATGCTGAGCGCCTCGGTTGAACTGCGTCATGCGCCGTTTATCCTGTGGATCCACGACCTGTCTGCGCAAGACCCGTACTACATCCTGCCGATCATCATGGGCGCGACGATGTTCTTCATCCAGAAGATGTCTCCGACCACCGTGACCGACCCGATGCAGCAGAAGATCATGACCTTTATGCCGGTCATCTTCACGGTGTTCTTCCTGTGGTTCCCGTCCGGTCTGGTGGTTTACTATATCGTCAGCAACCTGGTCACCATTATTCAGCAGCAGTTGATTTACCGTGGTCTGGAGAAGCGTGGCCTGCATAGCCGCGAGAAGAAAAAATCCTGATACTCTTGAATTATTTTGAGTATTTACGGTAACGTTAATGCCAGAGAAGGCGGTCAATAGACCGCCTTTTTTACATCTACATAGAGAGTCACCATGAGCCATAACGACACTATCGTCGCCCAGGCAACCCCACCGGGACGCGGTGGTGTGGGCATTCTGCGCATCTCTGGCCTGAAGGCGCGCGACGTTGCGCAGGCGGTGCTGGGCAAGCTGCCGAAGCCGCGCTACGCCGACTACCTGCCGTTTAAAGACAGCGACGGCAGCGCGCTGGATCAGGGGATTGCGCTGTGGTTCCCCGGCCCGAACTCCTTTACCGGCGAAGACGTGCTGGAACTGCAGGGCCACGGCGGCCCCGTTATCCTCGACCTGTTACTGAAACGCATTCTGACGCTGCCGGGCGTGCGCATCGCCAGGCCAGGCGAGTTCTCCGAGCGCGCGTTTTTGAACGACAAGCTCGATTTAGCCCAGGCTGAAGCGATAGCCGACCTGATCGACGCCAGCTCCGAGCAGGCGGCGCGTTCTGCGCTGAATTCGCTGCAGGGCGCATTCTCTACTCGCGTAAACCATCTTGTGGAAGCGCTGACGCACCTGCGCATCTACGTGGAAGCGGCCATTGATTTCCCGGACGAAGAGATCGACTTCCTCTCCGATGGAAAAATCGAAGCCCAGCTCAACAACGTGATCGCCGATCTTGACGCCGTGCGCGCCGAAGCGCGCCAGGGCAGCCTGCTGCGCGAAGGGATGAAGGTCGTCATTGCCGGGCGGCCGAACGCCGGCAAATCAAGCCTGCTGAACGCGCTGGCGGGCCGGGAAGCGGCTATCGTCACCGATATTGCCGGTACCACCCGCGACGTGCTGCGCGAGCATATCCATATCGACGGTATGCCGCTGCACATCATCGATACCGCCGGCCTGCGCGATGCGAACGACGAGGTTGAGCGCATCGGTATCGAGCGCGCCTGGCAGGAGATTGAACAGGCCGACCGCGTGCTGTTTATGGTCGATGGCACCACCACCGACGCGACCGATCCGGCGGATATCTGGCCGGACTTTATTGCCCGTCTACCGAAAAACCTGCCGATTACCGTCGTGCGTAACAAAGCGGATATCACTGGCGAAACGCTGGGGCTGAGCGAAGTAAATGACCACTCACTTGTTCGCCTTTCGGCACGTACCGGCGAGGGCGTAGACGTGCTGCGCAATCATCTCAAGCAGAGCATGGGCTTTGAAACCAATATGGAAGGCGGTTTTCTGGCGCGCCGCCGCCATCTGCAGGCGCTGTCGGACGCCGCAGAGCATCTGCAGCAGGGGAAAGCGCAGCTGCTGGGCGCCTGGGCTGGCGAGCTGCTGGCGGAAGAGCTGCGCCTGGCCCAGCAGAACCTGAGCGAAATCACCGGCGAGTTTACCTCTGATGACCTGCTGGGGCGCATTTTCTCCAGTTTCTGTATCGGTAAGTAAGCTCCGTTTGTGAGCATTGACTAACCCGCCTTAACATCCTGTTAAAGCGGGTTTTTATTTATCATCTTCACGGTAGATTGGTTTATCTATTACCCTTATCGGCATCGCCGCTCTTAACGTACCGGATGCAACCATGACCATCGATTACACCTTTATTGATACCGTTCCTTCTGCAGAAGACTTTTGCCGCCTGCGCGTCATATCAGGTATGTCGCCGCGACCGCTGGAAGGCGCCCGTGCTGGCCTGCCGCGTAGCTGCTACGGCGTGCATATTCTCTATGAGGGCGTGCCCGTTGGTATGGGGCGCATCGTCGGCGACGGCGCGCTGAACTTTGAAATCGTCGACGTCGCCGTGGACCCGGCCCATCAGGGAAAAGGTCTCGGTCGCCAGATCGTGCAGAAAATCGTCGCCTGGCTTGATGGCAACGCGTTTAAAGGGGCATACGTCTCGCTGGTGGCGGATGTTCCCGAGCTGTACGCAAAATTTGGGTTTTCCAGCGTCATGCCGGAAAGTGAGGGTATGGCGAAGGTCTGGAATTAACTTCGCTGGTAAAGAAGCATCCGGGGCTGCGGCGTCTCCCGGATGCCGGTGATGCTATCAGGATTTAATAAAGTCGGCAGCGCGAAAAGCTTCCAGCGCGACGCGCTTTTGCTCGCTGGTCATCGGGCGCAGCGGGCGGCGCGGATCGCCGACGTCAATGTCGTGCAGCTGCATAGCCAGCTTCCCGGCCGCCACGCCGCCGTACTGAACCAGGATGCGAATAATCGCGATGACTTTATCCATACAGGCGGCAACGTCCTGATGATCCCCCCGGTTGAAGCTCTCGATCAGACGATGATAGAGCGGCGCCGCGTAGTTATAGGTACTGCCCACCGCGCCGACGGCGCCGCAGGCCAGGCCTGCGGGTAAAAACTCATCCACGCCGAACGGAATATCGAACTGGCGATTGTTGACGCGCAGGCAGCGCTGGAACTCATACATATCCGCGGAGTTAAACTTCATACCGGACAGGTTCGGAATTTTATCCGCCGCGGCGATCAGAAACTGCTCCATATCGAGGCTTAGACCCGACATGCCGGAATGGTAGTAATAGAAGCCTTTTGACGGCGCCGCGGCGGCGATAATGCGGCAATATTCCACCAGATCGTCGACGGTAGACGGTTTAAAGAAGCACGGGCCGATGACCGAGGTGGCAAAAATATCCAGGGTTTCAGCATGACGGCTCAGCTCCAGCGCATCGGCGATGCTGAGCGCCCCGGTGTGTAGCGTAATGCTTAGTTGTCCCTGGCTTGCCGCGACCCAGCGCTCGGCGATTTTTTTACGCTCTTCAACAGAACAGTGGATACCTTCTCCGGTTGTCCCACAGACGTAAGCGCCTTTAACGCCCTGGCGAATCAGGTGCTCGGCGATTCGATCGATAACGGGATAGTTGACTTCGCCATTAGCATCAAAAGGCGTGTGGGGAGCGGCAATAAGGCCGGTTAGCTTTGTCATGTAAACCTCTGGTGGTGTTTTTCTTCTTAAATAAATTTATTTTGAAGTATTACTCCACTCTAAAAGGTAACCATGCCGGTTGCAACTGGATACCGGCAGGGAGGAAAACGGGAGTAGCAGATTGTGATGAATCGCACAAAACTCGCTCTATTTGAGCGTGGACAGGGCATCCATCGTGCGCAGTTTATTGGCTCGGGCGGCTTCCGGGTCTTTCTGCACCAGCAGCGTATAAATGAGATCCAGTACGAAAAGCTGTGCCGTTTTGGTGCCAATGGAGTCGCCCTGCAGGCGTCCCTGGCGGTTGCCGTTAATCAGCGTAATATCCGCGACTTTACTCAATGGCGACCCGAGGTTATGCGTTAAGGCGACGGTGACGGCTCCGGCCTGCTTTGCCAGACTAAGGGCGTGGGTGGTTTCCGGCGAATGCCCGGAGTGGCTGATACCGATAGCGACATCGCCAGCCTTGAGCAGCGCGGCCTGCATATACATAAAGTGATTATTCGTTAAGGCATCGACGCGCATCCCGATTCGCATCAGCTTGTGCTTCATCTCTTCGGCGGTCAGCCCGGAGGCGCCGACGCCGAAAATAAAGGTGCTATTGCAGCTATGCAGCGCCTCCACGACCCGTTCAACCTGCTCCATATCCAGAAGGTTGAGCGTTTCCGAGAGAACAGTCGAGATAGCGCCCTGGAGCTTGAGACCAATGGTGTGCGCATCGTCGGCTTTCTGAATTTCAGCCTCCAGAAGCGTGCTGTTGTCATCGGTATCGGTCATGGCCAGCTCAATAGCCAGCTCCATTTTGAAATTCTGAAAGCCTTTATAGCCCAGCTGTCGACAGAAACGGATCACCGACGCTTCGCCCGCGTTCACTTCCTCTGAGAGGTCGGCGATGGAAAGCTGCGTCACCTTGTGGGGGGAAGTCATCACAAACTGCGCAATGCTTTTCCCGACGCGGGTCATACTGCTTTGCATCGCTCCCAGGGTATCAAGTATTTTCCCGGCTTTGACCGGCGAAGTCGGAGTCGTCATCTCTTCCCTACTGTTTACGCGATTATCAGGCGCTAATGATGAAGTACAGCGCATCACCAGGCAATATGGATTTTTAAAAACGCCGCGACGCCGCGGCTATATCCTGAGCGGCGCAAACATTGTACGTCTCATGGCGTGAGTCAGATCGCCTTTTTTCGTTTCTCCTCTTCTTTGTCCATGATCTTGTTCACACATTTCATGAAATGCTCTTGTGGCGTTTAACTTCTAAAAAATATATTAAATGGAGTTTAACTTCATTTGGCTGTGCGCCTCCCTGCTGTTTTAGGCCCGACAGCATAAAAACGCTGCTCATCACAGGAGAGCATATGAGTGAAATAATAAGTACCAAACCATGGTATAAGCACCTCAATAAGTCCCAATGGCGGGCTTTCTCTGCAGCCTGGCTGGGCTATTTACTGGATGGTTTTGATTTCGTTTTAATCGCTCTGGTGCTCACCGAAGTACAAAGCGAATTTCAGCTCACCACGGTCCAAGCGGCGAGTATTATCTCCGCGGCGTTTATCTCCCGTTGGTTCGGCGGCTTGCTGCTGGGGGCGATGGGCGACCGTTATGGCCGCCGCCTGGCGATGGTCAGCAGTATTATTCTTTTCTCCGTCGGTACGCTGGCCTGCGGCTTTGCGCCGGGATACACCTCGATGTTTATTGCCCGAATGGTGATCGGAATGGGGATGGCCGGCGAGTACGGCTCCAGCGCAACCTATGTTATTGAAAGCTGGCCAAAACATTTGCGTAACAAAGCCAGCGGCTTCCTGATATCCGGCTTTTCCGTCGGCGCCGTTGTGGCGGCGCAGGTTTACAGCCTGGTGGTGCCCCTCTGGGGCTGGCGCGCCTTATTCTTCCTTGGCATTCTGCCGATTATTTTCGCGCTGTGGCTGCGTAAAAATATTCCGGAAACGGAAGACTGGAAAGAGCGGCAGACGAAGAAAGCGCCAGTACGGACGATGGTGGATATCCTCTATCGCGGTAAATACCGCGCCATGAATATAGCAACGACGCTGATCGCAACGGCGGCGCTGTGGTTCTGCTTCGCAGGTAATCAGCACAACCCGCTGGTAGTGATTGCGCTGGCGCTCGTTTGCACCGTTATTTTCATCAGCTTTATGGTACAGAGCAGCGGAAAACGCTGGCCGACCGGCGTAATGCTGATGGTTGTCGTTCTGTTCGCCTTCCTCTATTCCTGGCCTATCCAGGCGCTGCTGCCGACCTACCTGAAAACCGAGCTGGCATACGATCCGGCAGCGGTGGCGAAGGTGCTTTTCTTCAGCGGATTCGGCGCGGCCGTCGGCTGCATCGTCGGCGGGTTCCTCGGCGACTGGCTGGGCACGCGTAAAGCCTACGTTTACAGCCTGCTGGCCTCGCAGGTCCTGATTATCCCTGTTTTCGCCATCGGCGGCGCCAGCCTGTGGGGCCTGGGTCTCCTGCTCTTCTTCCAGCAGATGCTGGGCCAGGGGATCGCGGGAATACTACCGAAATTGATCGGTGGTTACTTCGACACCGATCAGCGCGCTGCCGGTCTGGGCTTCACCTACAACGTCGGCGCTCTGGGCGGGGCGGCGGCGCCGGTCCTCGGCGCGCTGGTCGCACAGCATATGCATCTGGGTACGGCGCTGGGGTCGCTCTCCTTCGGACTGACGTTTGTGGTGATCCTGCTGATTGGCCTCGATATGCCGTCCCGCGTGCAGCGCTGGATTCGCCCGGAAGCGCTGCGAACCCATGACGCCATTGATGGCAAACCATTCAGTGGGGCAAAGGTTCGTCACGACAAAGCGGACGCACCGCTTTGCAGTAAACATTAAATTCATGCGCCCGGCGCTGTCGGGCGCAAACGGAAGTAAGGGATAGCGCTATGTCTTTATTTGATACTTTGGATGTGAAGGTTAAAGAATTGGGCGGACTCATTGTCTCGTGCCAGCCGGTGCCGGGCAGCCCGTTAGATAAGCCTGAAATCGTCGCGGCGATGGCGCTGGCGGCGGTCAAGACGGGTGCGGTCGCGGTACGTATTGAAGGCATTAATAACCTGAAGGCCACGCGCGAACTTATTTCAGTACCCATTATCGGCATCATCAAGCGCGACCTGCCGGACTCGCCGGTGCGCATCACGCCGTTCCTTGAGGATGTGGACGCGTTGGCGCAGGCTGGTGCGGATATTATCGCCTTTGACGGCACGGATCGCCCGCGTCCGGCCAGCGTGAAGGCGACTATCGAGCGCATTCATCAGCAGGGCTGCGTCGCGATGGCAGACTGCTCGAACCTTGAAGACGGTACTCGCTGCCACGCTCTGGGCGCAGAAATTATCGGCACTACGCTGTCCGGGTATACCACGGAAGCAGTACCCAATGAGCCGGATTTCCCACTAGTGCAAGCGCTGAGCGCCAAAGGATACCGGGTCATTGCCGAAGGGCGGTTCAACTCTCCGGCCCTGGCGGCGCAGGCCATAAAGCAAGGCGCATGGGCGGTGACCGTCGGTTCCGCGATTACGCGTATTGAACACATTTGCCAGTGGTACCGCGATGCGCTGGCTGAGGTTGCGCTATGACAACGCTGGCGATAGACATCGGCGGCACCAAGCTGGCCGCCGCGCTGATTGACACGCAGCATCACGTGCTGGAGAAACGAGCGCTGCCGACGCCCGCCAGCAAAACGCCGGCGGCGCTGACGGAGGCGTTGAGCGCGCTGGTCGCGCCTTTCGCGGGGCGGGCCCGGCGGGTAGCGGCCGCCTCGACGGGAATCATTCGTCACGGCGTACTGACGGCGTTAAATCCGGATAACCTTGGCGGACTGGCGCAGTTTCCCCTGCGGGAGACGCTGGCGCAGCTGACGGGGCGACCGTGCCTGGTCGTGAACGATGCGCAGGCGGCGGCCTGGGCCGAATATCACGCCCTGTCTGTCGATGCCGACGAGATGGTATTCATCACCATCTCAACGGGCGTGGGCGGCGGTATCATCTGCAACGGTCGGCTCCTGTCCGGGAACGAAGGGCTGGCCGGGCATATCGGCCACACGCTGGCCGATCCGCACGGTCCGCGCTGCGGCTGCGGTCGCACCGGCTGCGTAGAGGCTATTGCCTCCGGCAGAGGGATCGCCGCGCTGGCGACGGACGATCTGCAGGGGATGACGGCCAAATCCATTTTTGCTCTTGCGCAGAGCGGCCATCCGCAGGCAACGTCGTTAGTCCACCGTTCGGCGCAAACCATCGCCCGGCTGATTGCCGACATGAAGGCCAGCGTTAACTGCCAGTGTGCCGTCCTGGGCGGCAGCATCGGGCTGGCGCCCGGCTATCTCCCGCTGGTTGAGACCTATCTGGCGCAGGAACCTGCGGTCTATCACACGAAGATTGTAGCCGCACACTATCAGCATGATGCCGGCCTGATTGGCGCGGCGTTGTTAGCGGAGGACAAAGCATTATGATTATCGGCGATATCCATCACCCGGAATGCGCGGGACTGTCACCCGTTCTGCTTGAGGCCGTGAGGCTGGCCGTTAAGGCTCAGCCGCAGCAGCGTGAACCGGGGCGTTATGAGTTGCAGGGCGATGATATTTATATGAACGTCATGCGCTTCGCCACGCAGTCGGCGGAAAGTAAAAAAGCGGAGCTGCACGAAAAATTTATTGATATTCAGATCCTGCTGCAAGGCGAGGAGACAATCCACTGCGGCGTGGCCGATAGCGCCCGTGAGTGCGACACCTGGCATAAAGAAGAGGACTACCAGCTGTGCGCAGCTATCGCCGACCAGCAGCAGGTGACCCTGAAGCCTGGCATGTTCGCCATTTTTTTCCCTGGCGAACCGCATAAGCCGGGCGTGCAGGGCGCAGCGAGCATGGAGATAAAAAAAGCGGTAATTAAAGTTAACCGCGCGCTGCTTGTCTGAGTCACTTACTTCGCCCGCCAGATATGCGTCCTGGCGGGATAGCCTCTCAACGCCAAAGCGACGCTTGCTTCGTCGCTTTTCCTCCCAGGAAATCATTGTTGTCCAAATGGCAACTCGTACTACCGCACGAACCCCTCTATGCTGTACGGCAATCTTATGCGAGGGTTCTATGGCACGCTTTCTTATCTGCAGTTTTGCGCTGGTTCTGCTTTATCCATCCGGTATTGATATGTATCTGGTCGGCCTGCCGCGCATCGCGCAGGATCTGGGGGCCAGTGAAGCGCAGCTGCACATCGCCTTCTCGGTTTATCTGGCCGGGATGGCCGCAGCCATGCTGTTTGCTGGCCGTATCGCCGACAAGTCAGGCCGTAAGCCGGTGGCGATTTTCGGCGCCGTTGTTTTCATACTCGCCTCCCTTATCTGCTCGCAGGCGCAGGTCAGCGCCCACTTCCTGACGGGGCGTTTTATTCAGGGGATTGGCGCGGGCAGCTGCTACGTCGTCGCCTTTGCGGTGCTGCGCGATACCCTCGACGATCGCCGCCGGGCGAAGGTGCTTTCCCTTCTTAACGGCATCACCTGCATTATTCCGGTGCTGGCACCGGTACTCGGCCACCTGATTATGCTGAAATACCCCTGGCAGAGCCTGTTCTATACCATGACCGGCATGGGCGTTCTGGTGGGGCTGCTGTCGATATTTATCTTGCGGGAAACGCGTCCAACATCCGTTCCGCAGGCGGCGCAGCAAAATGTCGCCCCCGAATCGCTGCTTAACCGCTTTTTCCTCAGCCGAACGATCGTGACCACCCTCAGCGTGACGGCGATTCTGACCTACGTTAACGTCTCCCCGGTGCTGATGATGGAAGTGATGGGCTTCGATCGCGGGACTTATTCCATGGCGATGGCGCTCATGGCGCTAGTGAGCATGGTGGTGTCGTTCTCGACGCCGTTTGCTCTGACGCTCTTTAAGCCCCGCACCCTGATGCTGACCTCGCAGGTGCTCTTCTTTATCGCGGGCGCGCTGCTGAGCTTTGCCACCAGCCAGACGATAACGATGCTAGGGCTGGGGCTGATTTGCGCCGGGTTCTCCGCCGGCTTTGGCGTAGCGATGAGCCAGGCCCTGGGGCCATTTACCCTGCGCGCTGGCGTGGCGAGTTCAGTTTTGGGGATTGCTCAGGTTTGCGGCTCTTCACTGTGGATTTGGCTGGCGGCTATCATCGGGCTCAGCGCGATGAATATGCTGATCGGGATACTTATTGCCTGTAGCATAGTGAGTATTGTTCTGATTATGGTCGCCTCTCCGGCGCGGGCCGCGCAACGCTATGAAAAAACCCCTGTCGAGTCTCGATCTTAACTTACTGCTGTGCCTGCAGCTCTTAACCCAGGAGCTCAGCGTTACCCGCACGGCGAAGCGGATGAACGTTTCGCCGTCGGCGGTGAGCAAGTCGCTGGCTAAACTGCGCGCCTGGTTTGACGATCCGCTATTTGTCAAAACGCCTCTGGGGCTGTCGCCCACGCCGCTGATGAGCAGTATGGAGCAGGATCTGGCGGACTGGATGCAGATGGGTAATCAGATCCTCGACAAGCCCCATCACACCATGCCAAGCGGGCTAAAGTTTGAGCTGGCGGCGGAGTCGCCCCTGCTGATGATCCTGCTGAACTCGCTTTCACAGCGGATCTACCAACGCTATCCGCAGGCGCTGATCCGCCTGCGCAATTGGGATTACGATTCGCTGGATGCCATTATTCGCGGCGAAGTCGACATCGGTTTTTGCGGCCGGGAAACCCATCCTCGCTCCCGTGAACAGCTCAGCCTGCTGCCCTGGTATATCGATTTTGAAATCCTGTTTACCGATCTACCTCAGGTATGGCTGCGCGCCGATCATCCCGCGCTGAACGATGAGTGGAGTCTGGACGCTTTTTTACGCTATCCGCATATCAATATCTGTTGGGAACAAAGCGATACCTGGGCGCTGGATGATGTTCTGCATGACCTGGGGCATAAACGCACCGTGGCGTTGACCGTTCCGGGCTTTGAACAGTCGCTGTTTATGGCGGCCCAGCCTCATCATACGATGTTGGCCACCGCCCCGCGCTATTGCCAGCGCTACAATCAGCAGCATCATCTGCCGCTGGTCTCACTGCCGCTGCCGCTGGAACCGTCGCAGCTGGAGAAAATACGCGTCCCCTTTACCCTCCTGTGGCATAAGCGCAACAGCTACAACCCGAAGATCGTCTGGCTGCGAGAAACGCTGAGACAGCTCTACACTGAACCGCTATAGCGCTGGGTTAGCCCGCCTTGCGCAATAAATTGTAAAATTCATGCAATTTCTCTTTTCAACGGGTGATTTCCGCATTAAAACCTGACAATTCTGAGCGATAATATAATTCGCAATTTCTATCATTGACCATTAATCACGGAGCGACGAATGGCAACGCATTTTGCAAGAGGGATACTTAACACCCGAGAACCGTTATCAACACGCCTGTCAGCGGCCTGCCATCAATCCGCCAGGCGCCTGCCTGAGTACCGACAAAGCCGCTATCGCGCATCCCGGTCACTCCTCGCAGAACTCCTCTTTATGCTGTACGGCATCAGCGAACTTCCCGAAATTATTGATGAAGAAAATGGAAAACCCGCTTTTCGCGACGAACATCTCCCGCATTTCTCCATCTCCTATGCTGGAAATATCGTCGGCGTCGCGTTAACCACCGAAGGCGATTGCGGCCTGGATATGGAATTACCGCACGCCTCCCGCGGTTTACACTCCCCGCACGACGCCGACCGCTACGTTTTTAACAGTAATGAGCGTGTATGGATTAGCAATCAGCACGATCCTGACGAAGCTCGCGCTCAGCTTGACGCGCTGCGCAAAAGCGTCATGAAACTGACTGGCGAAACCGCCGTTAACCTACAGCTTCTTCCGGGCTCCGGGCGGTTACGCACAAGCGGGACGCAGGCAATCGAAGCCGTGTGCGACGCCGAAACGGTGCTGGTCTGGTCTATCGCCGCCAGCCCGGATATCGGTCAACTGAAAGTCTGGGAATATAATGGTAACGAGGGCTGGCGCAGCCTGCCTGACGCTCAGGCCCGTGCTAAAGAACCGTCCGCCCGGCTGATGCGCTTCACCAGTTTACCGGTAGAAAAAGCCTTCTCCCTCAACTGACCGGTTTTCCCGGCCATCATGATGCAAAGGAGCAATCATGTCTGATACGTTGAAAGTTGTTACGTTACTCGGAAGTCTGCGCAAAGGCTCTTTTAATGCCATGGTCGCGCGTACCCTCCCCGGCATCGCGCCCGCAGGTATGGCGGTTTCCGCGTTACCGTCCATTGGCGATATTCCACTCTATGATGCCGATGTCCAGCAGGAAGAGGGATTCCCACAAAGCGTTCAGGATATCGCGCAGCAAATTCGCGAGGCCGACGGTGTGGTCATCGTGACGCCGGAATATAACTATTCGGTTCCCGGCGGCCTGAAAAACGCCATCGACTGGCTATCTCGTCTGTCGGAACAGCCGCTGGCCGGTAAGCCGGTACTGATTCAAACCAGTTCGATGGGGGCTATTGGCGGCGCGCGCTGTCAGTACCATCTGCGCCAGATTCTGGTATTCCTCGACGCAATGGTGATGAATAAGCCCGAATTTATGGGCGGCGTGATTCAGAACAAAGTGGATCCGCAGGAGGGGAAAGTCGTCGATCAGAGCACACTCGATCATCTGAGCGGGCAGCTTAGCGCTTTTGCCGAGTATATTCAGCGGGTTAAGGCCTGACAGACGCCGTCACGCTCGCCAGAACGGGCGAGCGTGACGGCGCAGGTATTAATGCGCGTCGATAAACACAATCTTCAGCACGAACAGCAGCGAAACCACAATCACGCACGGACTGAGGTCGCGCAGGCGGCCGGTACCAATCTTCATCACGCAGTAAGAGATAAAGCCTAAGGCAATACCTTCCGTAATGGAGAAGCTGAACGGCATCATCACGGCGGTAATAAACGCAGGCACTGATTCGGTTAAATCATCCCACTTCACGCGCGCCAGGCTGGAGGTCATCAGGACGCCAACGTAAATCAGCGCACCGGCTGCGGCGTAGGCCGGAACCATACCCGCCAGCGGCGACAGGAAAATCACCAGCAGGAACAAGAGCCCAACGACCACGGCGGTTAAGCCGGTACGGCCGCCCACGGAAACGCCCGAGGACGATTCAATATAGGCGGTTACGGAAGAGGTGCCGATAAAGGAGCCGGCAACGGACGATACGCTATCGACAAACAGCGCCTGCTTCATACGCGGGAACTTGCCCTGCGCATCGGCCAGACCGGCTTTATCGGTCACGCCGATCAGCGTGCCGGAGGAGTCGAACAGGTTCACCAGCATAAATGAGAAGATCACGCCCGCCAGGCCGAGATTCAGCGAGCCCGCCAGGTCAACATGACCAATCACCGTAGTCACGCTCGGCGGCATGGAAACGATGCCCGTGTAGTGAACGTCACCCAGCATCCAGCCCAGCAGCGTGGTAACCACGATAGAAACCAGCACCGCGGCGTGAATATTGCGGGAAGCCAGAATCGCGATAATGAAGAAGCCAAGGATACCCAACAGCACGCTGTGGGACGTCAGGTTGCCGATGCTCACCAGGGTTTCCGGATTGGCGACGATCACGCCGGCGTTTTTCAGGCCCATCATACCGATAAACAGGCCGATACCGCTGGTGATGCCGATGCGCAGGCTAACCGGAATATTGGCAATCATCCAGTAGCGTACGCGGAAAATCGTCAGCAGCAGCAGGCCAACCGCGCCCCAGAAAATAGCGCCCATCCCCACCTGCCATGGCAGGCCCATTGCCTGTACCACAACAAACGCAAAAAAGGCGTTCAGGCCCATTGCCGGCGCCAGCGCCACCGGGAGGTTAGCGAATAGCCCCATCATAATGCTGCCGAATGCGGCGATCAGACAGGTTGTGACAAAAACGGCGCTGGTATCCATACCCGCCACGCCGAGAATCTGTGGGTTAACAAAAACGATGTACACCATTGTCAGAAAAGTGGTGAAACCTGCAATCGCTTCGGTGCGGGCCGTGGTGCCGTGTTCACGCAATTTGAACACGCGCTCCAGCAGACCCTGGCCAGATGACTGGCTGGTTTGTTGTTGACTCATTATCGGTTTCCGAACAAAGGAGGGAAAATTCGTCGCTATCCTATACCAAAATGCGACAATAGGGGCGGTTGTGAGATACTTTTTTTCATTGATTTTGCTTATACGGCAACGATTGCGTCTCACCAATCAGCATGACGAAAACGTTAACTTATTAAAATGGAAACGACATGACCCAACCAGAAGCAGTATTTTTCGACTGTGACGGCACGCTGGTCGACAGCGAGGTGATCTGCTCCCGCGCCTACGTTCACATGTTCAGGGAATTCGGCATTACGCTGGATTTAGAAGAGATTTTTAAGCGCTTCAAAGGCGTAAAGCTGTACGAGATTATCGATACCATTAACGCGGAGTACGGCGTTAATCTGGATAAGGCGACCCTTGAGCCGGTTTACCGCGATGAAGTCGCGCGCCTGTTTGATACTGAACTGGAAGTCATATCTGGCGCACAGGCGCTGCTGGACGCGGTCAACGTGCCGATGTGCGTGGTCTCCAACGGCCCGGTCAGCAAAATGCAGCACTCTCTCGGTAAAACAGGCATGCTGCGCCATTTCCCCGAGCGTCTGTATAGCGGCTACGATATCCAGCGCTGGAAGCCCGATCCGGCACTGATGCTGCATGCTGCAAAAGCGATGAATGTTAACGTCGAGAACTGCATTCTGGTCGACGACTCCAGCGCAGGCGCGCAGTCGGGGATCGCG
The DNA here is from genome assembly GCF_002556465.1 of Klebsiella sp. MBT K-1. Lineage (NCBI taxonomy): Bacteria > Pseudomonadati > Pseudomonadota > Gammaproteobacteria > Enterobacterales > Enterobacteriaceae > Klebsiella > Klebsiella sp. MBT K-1. The sequence goes on from NZ_PDEL01000019.1 coordinate 62,045, forward strand.
GCAGGCATGGAGGTGTTCTACTTCTGCGCCGATCCGCACAACAAGCCCATCGACCATCCGAAAGTGACGACGTTTACCCGTCTGGAAGCGCTGCCGGAACTGTGGAAAGCGCGCGGCTGGCATATTACCCGATAAAAAGCCGCAGCGTAGCGCAACCCCGGAGCGTCCCGCCTGCGCTACGCTGAGAAGGACTGCGCTTTAGTCAATTCCGCAGCCGCTGCTTTATCAGCCACAATCACCAGGGAAGGATGCAGTTTCAGCACCGAAGCCGGAACCCGCTCGCTGACTTCGCCTTCAATCACCTGTTTTAGCGCCTGCGCTTTTGCCGCTCCGCTGACGATCAGCAGCAAATTTTTCGCCGCCATAACGCTTTTCGGCCCCATCGTGACGTAGCTATCCGGCACCGCGGAGAAGTCGCCGTCCATTTCGCCATGCGCGACGAGATCCACCAAATCCCCGACGATAGGGACTTTCACCGTCGCATCGTGGAACCGCGTGGTATTCGGTAAGTTACCGCAAAAATGGCCGTCAGCGCCGAGACCCATCACCACCAGATCCAGGCCCCCCTCCTCCTGTAACCGCTGGTCGTGATGGATAAAGTTTGCATGGCTAAGCTTGTGGATATTCTCTTCCGGGATCTGAGCGGGAGTGAAAAACAGGCTGCGCAGATTGGAAATGGTCACCCCTTCGCGATCCTGTCCGCGGAACGGGATCTCATCAAAATTGTAATAATGGGCCTGAGAATAGAAGGATTTGCCTTTAATCGCTGCCGTCAGATGTTCATACATTTTCTTCGGCGTACTGCCTGCCGTTACCGCCAGATTCTTCCTCCGCGGCGCGGTGATGTAGCCTAAAACATGATGGCTGGCGACCAGGCTCATCTCGGCATAATCTTCCGTCACGATTAACTTCATGTTATCTCCCTGAATATAATGAAGACAGGGAGCCAGGGATCTGGCTCCTTGATTTTATTTGAACAGCTTCTGCACGAACTCGGCGTAGGCTGGGCGCCAGACGTCCATTTCGTGGTTCAGGCCCGGAAACTCGTGGTAGTCAAATTTGATGTTCTGCTTCTCCAGCTCCGCTTTCAGCCCGGCGATATCTTTACCGGTGACCGCGTCTTTCTCACCCACGACGACGGTGAAATTACGCAGCTGCTTATTGATCGCCTGCGGGTTTTTTAGCTGCGCCTCGACGCCGGCATCCGGCACCGTGGTTGTCGTTACGCCGCTGAAGGTCGCCAGCCAGCCGAAGTTCTCCAGATGGTTCATTCCCGAGACCAGCGCCTGATAACCGCCCTGCGACAGCCCGGCAAGCGCCCGGCCATCCGCGTCTTTCCGCACATTAAAGCGGGCATCAATCAGCGGAATAATATCGTTCATCAGCTCTTTATCCGCCGCTTTCGCATTCAGCGGATAGAAGGTTTTACGCCGTTCCTGCGGCGGGAAGTTTTCCGCAACCGCTTCAGGAATATCGGTTTCGGTATCCGGCACCACCACCAGCATGGGCTTGATTTTGCCTTCCGCCAACAGGTTATCCATGATTTGCGGGATACGCCCCTGATCGATGGCCGACAGGCCGCTGTCGCCAAAACCGTGATAGAAATAGAGCACCGGCAGCGGCTCGCCGGCACCGGTATAGCCCGGCGGCGTCCACACGTAGGCACGGCGTTCAGAATTCAGCGCCTTTGAGTGGTAGGTCAAGGTGCGTAGTTCCCCATGAGCCACCGCGCGATCGTCAAGAATGCTGCCGGGTACCAGAATCAGGCTGGTATTCACCTGACGCTGGGGTTTCTGATAGCGGCTACCGGTATCGACGGAACGGAATCCGTCGACATCAAAATAGTATTCGTAGAGGTTGGGCGCCAGAGCTTCACTTTTCCATGTCCAGATCCCCTGTTCATCTTTGGCCATATCGTGGGAGACGAAGGTGTCCGGCGTTGCCCCCGTCACCACGGATACCCGTTTTGCGTCCGGGGCAAACAGGCGGAAGGTAATACTCTTATCGCCGTTAACCTGCGTAATATACTGGCTGACCGCGATCGCCGCGCTCGGCGTGACCGGAAACGGCGCAGCATGAGCAGTAAACGCTGCGCCCGCCAGCGCCAGAGCGAAGTAAATAGCATGTCGTTTCATCGTTATTCCTCTTTAGAATTTTGTCCTGGCCATTGCCAGCCTTACCACCAGATTTCAGCCTGGGCGCCAACGGCAAACTGATCGTTCTTACCATCTTCAAAAATGCTGCTGGTGTTGCTGTTAGCGGCCTTATCCAGGTCGATATCCTTCGCTTTAATATAAGTCGCATAGAAACGAATTTCCGGGCGTGAGGTCAGCATACTGGTATTCACTTTAAAGGTATGGAACAGGGTGGTTTTGTAACCGGATTCGTTATATTTCTTGCCGGTGATATCTTTGTTCTGCTGTTTGAAATAGCCCAGCTCGACGCCGGTCTGGTTATATTTATCCCAGATCCAGGCCGGACGAACGACGGCGCGAATAGATTCGAAATCGGAGTGCGCGCCAGTCTCGTAGCTGTAGATATCATTACCAAAGGAGTAAACGATGGCGTTAGCCATAATGATGTTATCACTCAGATAGGTTTCCCCCTGGGAGGTCAAACGAACGGCGGTGCCGTTGGTATGATCGCCATAGTATCTGCCGTTAAAGGTGGTATACGGACTGGATCCCGCATAGCGCGAGAAGCTACTGGCGATAGAGTTGTTCGCCAGCAGGAATGAAAACTCGTTAAACCCGCCGTTATCGAATTTCTGCGTTAACGACGTTCCCGCCATCCAGGTATCTTTCCATTCATAATACCCATTATTACCTTCATTATATTTTTCTGATGAGCTCTGATTTGCCGCGACATAGCGGCCGGTCACCATTAATGAGGCTTTATCCCAGAGAGGGATTTCTTTATAGCGGATATCAATGGTATTGGTGTTAAGTTGCTGGCTTTTGGTCAACGTACGGTTGTAATCATCAACGTCCTCGCGTACCAGCGCAATATCAAACTTACCCGCGCCCACCTTCCAGTTTTCAAGGCCAACGCCTGCTGCGGCATCGGTTCTCTGCGTTTTCCAGTCCAGCATCTGGATTTCAATTTTCGGCGCGCCGTGCTTGCCGACCCAGAAATCCGCTTCCGGCGCAAACGGCAGGAAACCTTTGGTATTGACGTACATATCAGAGAACTGCATATAGTTCTCGCCGCCAGCGTTATCCCCGAACCAGCCGCTGGAATACTGCTGCCCGACGTTACCGTCTAACATCACGATCGCATCAACACGCTTATTGCCTTCCTGATAGACCCGCTGCTTAAGCTGTAAATCAAACCAGCCAGAGTATTCGTTACCAAAGCGGCCAAGCGAACCAATCGCCCACGATTTTGGCGATCCATGAGAAGCGGTTCCCCAACCGGAACGGTAATAGCCGTTATAGCTGAAGCCAATTTCATCCTTCACGAACTGACTGAAATCCTTCATCGTCATGGAGCTATAGATAGACTCGCCGTTAGCCGCGGGTTGTTCATTTTTCACCAGCACCGCCGCCGGTTTTTGGGCGGCGCGGGCCGGCGCTGGCGAGCTTACGGCCTGCCGAGCCGCGCTCGTTTTATTTCCGCCCGGCTGCGTATTGGCGACCCAGATTTGATTTCTGGCTTTCTCTTCATCTTTATATTTTTTAAGTTCGGACTGCGTATCCTTAAGCGCCTTTTCCAGAAGCTCAAGGCGCTGTTCAACCGTCAATGATGCCGCCATAGCATGGGAGGAATAAGCGATCGGTGCCATAATAATAATGGCAGATGTAATCAGATTTCTTTTAAACATAAGGTCCCTTTATATAAAATGAGTGCAGCTGAATATCGTGAAAAATAACGGCCAGCGCGAAGGCATGGTTTATCCTCAGACATTTTTTCATCGCATAAAAAAACCTGAAGAAAACTCCCTGCATAAAACAGAGGCGATTTTCTTCAGGTTTTGCCCGCACGGCGGTAACAACCCCATTCATCTACTGCGGGTGGATCATTTGGCAAAAAAAAACCTGACATCACCAGATTAAAGGTGATGTCAGGTTTTGCCTGCTTACGCAGTAACAATCCGCCGTTTCCATTCGGGCCTTGTAACGACAAGTCACCCGATTGATAAACCGTATTGTTACGCTATAAAAATAAAACCACAATTAGTGAAATTGTTATTTGTGACGACAATCGCACCGTTATTGTTAATGGAAAAATAACTTAAACATATATCATAACTAATTCTGATATGTCCTTTTATCAGAATTAGTCTCTGTGATTTATTACTCTTTGGGATCTTTTCCCGCCAGCAGTTTATCCAGCTCGTCACCGCCAACGTGACGGAAATCCTGACCTTTGACGAAGTAGAAAATATATTCGCAGATATTCTGGCAACGATCGCCGATACGCTCAATCGAGCGGGCGCAGAACAGCGCGGTCAACACGCTTGGAATAGTGCGCGAATCTTCCATCATATAGGTCATCAACTGACGTACGATGCCTTCATATTCCTGGTCAACTTTCTTATCTTCGCGATAAATACGCACGGCTTCATCAAGGTCCATACGCGCAAAGGCATCCAGTACATCGTGCAGCATCTGCACGGTATGGCGCCCCAGCGATTCCAGGCTTACCAGCAGCGGCTGATGCTGCTGGGAGAATTTTTCCAGCGCGGTGCGGCAGATTTTATCCGCGACGTCGCCGATACGTTCCAGCTCGGCGATGGTTTTGATAATCGCCATCACCAGGCGCAGGTCGCTGGCGGTTGGCTGACGCTTGGCGATGATGCGTACGCAGGCTTCATCGATCGCGACTTCCATCATATTGACCTGCTTATCGCCGTCGATAACGCGCTTCGCCAGCTCGCTGTCCTGGTTATGCATCGCGGTGATGGCATCAGAAAGCTGCTGTTCCACCAGCCCACCCATGGTCATGACCTGGGTGCGGATGTACTCCAGTTCGGCGTTGAACTGGCCGGAAATATGTTTGTTAAGATTTAGGTTATCCATAGTATCTCCTGATTGCCCAATAGGTTAGAGCCTGAAAGCAGAAGGGCAATCAACCGTAGCGGCCAGTAATGTAATCTTCAGTTTGCTTCTTAGCGGGCTTGGTAAACAGATCGTCCGTGTTGCTGAATTCAATCAGCTCGCCAAGATACATAAATGCCGTATGGTCGGAACAACGCGCGGCCTGCTGCATGTTGTGGGTCACGATAACGACGGTGTAATCCTGTTTCAGTTCGGTAATCAGCTCTTCAATACGCCCGGTAGAGATCGGGTCCAGCGCCGAGCAGGGCTCATCCAGCAGTAAGACTTCCGGACGAATAGCGATACCGCGCGCGATGCACAGACGCTGCTGCTGACCACCGGAGAGAGAATATCCGCTCTGATGCAGTTTATCTTTGGTTTCATTCCACAATGCGGCTTTGGTCAAAGCCCACTGCACTCGCTCGTCCATATCCGCGCGGGAGAGTTTCTCAAACAGGCGTACGCCAAAGGCGATGTTGTCATAAATCGACATCGGGAACGGCGTCGGCTTCTGGAACACCATCCCCACTTTGGCGCGCAGCAGGGCGATATCCTGGGTGTTAGTGAGAATATTATCGCCATCCAGCAGAATTTCGCCTTCCGCGCGCTGCTCCGGGTACAGCTCAAACATTTTGTTGAACGTACGCAGCAGCGTGGATTTACCGCAGCCTGACGGACCGATAAACGCCGTAACCTGGTTTTTGGTGATATCCAGGTTGATGTTTTTCAGGGCATGGAATTTTCCGTAGTAGAAGTTCAGATTACGTACTGAAAGTTTACCCGGGGTCGTATTCACCATACTCATCTCGTTCTCTTCCTCATTCGGCGCCGCGTTTCGCCGCGCCGCAAAAATTAACCGTGTTTATTCTTCGCGAAAATAACGCGCGCCAGAATGTTCAGCAGCAATACGCACAGGGTGATAATCAAGACCCCGGCCCATGCCAGTTGCTGCCACTCAGCAAACGGACTCATGGCAAATTTGAAAATCGTTACCGGCAGGTTAGCGATCGGCTGCATCATATCGGTGCTCCAGAACTGATTGGAGAGCGCGGTAAACAGCAGCGGCGCCGTTTCCCCGGCGATACGGGCGATGGCCAGCAGGATACCGGTCATAATGCCCGATACCGATGCCTTCAGGGTGATCGCAGAAATCATGCGCCACTTCGGCGTACCCAGCGCATAAGCCGCCTCGCGCAGGCTGTCCGGAACCAGCTTCAGCATGTTTTCAGTGGTACGAATAACGATAGGCACCTGCAGCAACGCCAGCGCAATCACGCCCGCCCAGCCGGAAAAGTGCTGCATTTGCGCAACGACGATGGTGTACACAAACAGACCGACGACAATCGACGGCGCGGAAAGCAGGATATCGTTAATAAACCGAATCACTTCCGCCAGCCAGGATTTACGGCCATATTCCGCCAGATAAATCCCCGCCAGAATGCCCAGAGGGGTACCGATAACCGTCGACCACAGAATCAACAATCCGCTACCCGCCAGGGCGTTTGCCAGACCGCCGCCCGCCGTATTTGGCGGCGGGGTCATTTCGGTAAACAGCGCCAGGCTCATGCCGTCGATGCCGCGGGTAACGGTGGACATCAGGATCCAGATAAGCCAGAACAGGCCAAACGCCATGGTCGCCATCGATAGCGTCAGGGCGAGGCGGTTTTTCATGCGGCGTTTTGCCTGCATTTTGCGGCGAGACTCCGCCAGCTCCGCGGTGGTTTGTAGTTCAATCGTCGCCATTAGCGTGCCCCCTCGTTCTTAGCCAGACGCATAATCATAAACTTCGATGCGGCAAGAACAATAAAGGTAATAACGAAGAGAATCAGGCCCAGCTCCATCAATGCGGCAACGTGCAGCCCGGTTTCCGCCTCGGCAAACTCATTGGCCAGCGCGGAGGTGATGCTGTTGCCTGGCATATATAATGAAACGCTATCAAGCTGGTAGGTGTTGCCGATAATAAAGGTCACCGCCATGGTTTCCCCCAGCGCGCGCCCCAGTCCGAGCATCACTCCGCCGATAACGCCGTTTTTGGTAAAGGGCAGAACGATACGCCAGATAACTTCCCACGTTGTACAGCCGATACCGTATGCCGACTCTTTCATCATCACCGGCGTCTGTTCAAAGACGTCACGCATAACGGCCGCGATATAAGGGATGATCATGATGGCCAGAATCACGCCTGCCGCCAGAATACCGATACCAAATGCCGGGCCCGCAAAGAGCGCGCCAACGAACGGAATGGTCGAGAGAACGTTGCCAACTGGCTCCTGGAAGTAGGTCGCAAACAGCGGGGCGAAAATAAACAGACCCCACATGCCGTATACGATACTGGGAATCGCGGCCAGCAGCTCAATGGCGATACCCAGCGGGCGCTTGAGCCAGGCGGGTGACAGTTCGGTCAAAAACAGCGCGATACCGAAGCTCACCGGCACGGCGATCAGCAGCGCGATAAATGAGGTGACCAGCGTTCCGTAAATAGGCACCAGGGCACCGAAAATCTGGTTCGGCGCATCCCACTCTTTGGTCCACAGAAAGGCAAAGCCGAATTTCTCAATGCTTGGCCAGGACGAGATGATAAGGGAGACGATGATGCCGCCAAGCATCAATAGCACAATCAGCGCCGCCAGTTTTACCAGCACGCTGAAAATTATGTCACCCTTTTTCCCCGGAGGGTTAAATGCCGGCTTGGTTGCAGCCATAAGTTACTCTTCAGTTTCGGGCCAGAAAAAATCGTAGTTTACTGATCTTTCTGACAAAGGTAATGCCATACCCTAAATAATTCGAGCTGCAGGCAAGCGCTGCCAACGCGCCTGTAGCTCGAAGTATGACGGGTATTAGTACAGCGCTTTACCGCTGCTATCCTTGACGTTGGTCTTCCATGCCGCGCGAACCTGCTCAACCACGCTTTCCGGCAGGGTTGCATAATCCAGCGCGTTAGCCTCTTTACCGCCGTTTTTATACGCCCAGTCGAAGAACTTCAGCACTTCAGCGGTCTGCTCTGGCTTGTTGGAAGCCTTGTGAACCAGAATGAAGGTAGTCGAGGTAATCGGCCATGCGTTGTCGCCTTTCTGGTTAGTCAGATCCTGTGCAAAGGATTTGCTCCAGTCGATTTCTTTCGCCGCGTTAGCGAAGTTATCTTCAGTCGGGCTCACCGGCTTGCCATCGGCGGACAGCAGTTTGGTGTAAGCGAGGTTATTCTGTTTTGCGTAGGCATATTCGACGTAGCCGATAGAACCCGGCAGACGCTGAACAAACGCGGCGATGCCGTCGTTGCCCTTACCGCCCAGTCCGGTCGGCCAGTTTACGGTTGAACCCGCGCCGATTTTAGATTTCCACTCTTCGTTCACCTTCGCCAGATAGCTGGTGAAAACGAAAGAAGTACCGGAACCATCGGCACGACGAACCACTGCGATATTCTGAGAAGGCAGCTTCATGCCCGGGTTAAGCTTAGCAATCGCTGCATCATCCCATTTTTTGATTTTGCCAAGGTAGATATCACCCAGCGTTTTACCATCAAGCACCAGCTCGCCGGATTTCACGCCAGGCAGGTTAATCGCCAGCACCACGCCGCCAATAACGGTCGGGAACTGGAACAGACCTTCCTGAGCCAGTTTATCGTCAGCCAGAGGGGCATCAGAAGCGCCAAAGTCTACGGTGTTGGCCGTAATTTGTTTTACGCCGCCAGAGGAGCCGATACCCTGGTAATTGACTTTATTACCCGTTTCTTTGTTATAGGTATCTGCCCACTTGGCATACACCGGCGCGGGGAAAGTTGCGCCTGCGCCAGTCAGGCTTGCTGCTGCAAAAACAGAGAAAGCGCTCATCGATAAGGTCGCGGCGACAACTGTTGCGACGGTGGTACGCATAACGTTCATAATGTCTCCTGCTGGATTCGTAAACCATTGTTTCGAAGCTATGGTGAGCAAAATAGGACAAACAGGTGACAGTAAAATGTACGAATTATTACAGTTTTATGACATGCGAAAAGGCGGGATTTCACGCTAAATAAAAACAATACAAATCATATTGTTAATAAAGATAATGAGGAAAAGATTGCCGGAAAATTTTATTTTTATGACGGCAAAAAAGCGTCTCAAAAATGACAGACTGTCATAAAGCGGGTGGGATCTCGCCGTTCGCCGCAAATAAAAAGGGCTGCCGGACGGCAGCCCTGTCACGATGTAAAAACCGTTATTCCACGGTAACCGATTTCGCCAGGTTACGCGGCTGGTCAACGTCAGTCCCTTTGATCAGCGCGACGTGATACGCCAGCAGCTGCAGCGGTACGGTGTAGAAGATTGGCGCGATAACCTCTTCAACGTGCGGCATCTCGATGATGTGCATATTGTCGCTGCTGGTGAAACCCGCATCGCCGTCAGCAAAGACGTACAGCTGGCCGCCGCGGGCGCGAACTTCTTCAATGTTGGATTTCAGTTTTTCCAGCAGTTCGTTGTTCGGCGCCACCACCACTACCGGCATCTCAGCGTCAATCAGCGCCAGTGGACCATGCTTCAGCTCACCGGCAGCATAGGCTTCTGCGTGAATATAGGAGATCTCTTTCAGCTTCAGCGCCCCTTCGAGGGCGATGGGATACTGATCGCCGCGTCCAAGGAACAGCGCGTGGTGTTTGTCAGAGAAATTCTCAGCCAGCGCTTCGATACGCTTATCCTGCGAAAGCACCTGCTCAATGCGGCTCGGCAGCGCCTGCAGGCCATGCACGATCTCGTGTTCGATAGCGGCGTCCTGGCCTTTGAGGCGCGCCAGTTTCGCCACCAGCATCAGCAGAACGGTCAGCTGCGTAGTGAAGGCTTTGGTCGAGGCGACGCCGATTTCCGTTCCGGCGTTGGTCATCATCGCCAGATCGGATTCACGCACCAGAGAGGAACCAGGCACATTACAAATCGCCAGCGAGCCCAGATAGCCCAGCTCTTTCGACAGGCGCAGACCGGCCAGCGTATCTGCCGTTTCGCCTGACTGAGAGAGGGTGATCATCAGGCTATTGCGACGCACGGCCGATTTGCGGTAGCGGAACTCGGAGGCAATTTCGACATCGCACGGTACCCCTGCCAGCGACTCAAACCAGTAGCGGGAAACCATACCTGAGTTATAGGAGGTGCCGCAGGCGATGATCTGAATATGCTCGACCTGCGACAGCAGCTCGTTAGCCTGCGGGCCCAGCTCGCTTAAATCAACCTCACCATGGCTAATGCGCCCGGAAAGGGTATTTTTGATAGCGTTCGGCTGCTCGTAGATCTCTTTTTGCATGTAGTGGCGATAGATACCTTTATCGCCCGCATCGTACTGCAGATTGGATTCGATGTCCGGGCGCTGCACTTCGGCGCCGGATTTATCAAAGATAGTCACCGAACGGCGGGTAACCTCAGCAATATCGCCCTCTTCGAGGAAGATAAAGCGGCGGGTAACCGGCAGCAGCGCCAGCTGATCGGAGGCAATGAAGTTTTCCCCCATCCCCAGGCCAATGACCAGCGGGCTGCCTGAACGAGCGGCCAGCAGCGTACCCGGATCGCGGGTATCCATGATCACGGTGCCGTAAGCGCCACGCAGCTGCGGGATGGTTCGCAGAACGGCTTCACGCAGGGTGCCACCTTGTTCCAGCTCCCAGTGAACGAGATGCGCAATCACTTCCGTGTCAGTCTCGGAGACAAAAACGTAGCCTCGCGACTGCAACAGCTCGCGCAGCGGCTCATGGTTTTCGATGATCCCGTTATGCACCACCACAATATGGTCAGAAACATGCGGATGCGCGTTACCTTCAGACGGTTCGCCGTGCGTCGCCCAGCGGGTATGGGCAATCCCGGTACCGCCGTGCAACGGATGTTCTTCCAGTGCCTGGGCCAGCATCTGTACTTTCCCAAGGCGACGAACGCGGTTCATATGACCTTCGTTATCGACGACTGCCAGACCGGCAGAGTCGTAACCGCGGTATTCCAGACGACGTAAACCTTCGAGAAGGATTTCAGCAATATCACGCTGCGCGACTGCGCCAACAATTCCACACATAGTTTTTCATTCCGATTTTGGCTGTATGCCATACGTTGTCGGTCAACCTGTTTACCCGAATTTCGGGCGCCCCGAGCCTTGTAGAGAGTGGGGTTATTTTTATGGGTACTGCCGTGGGGGGAGGATTATGTTATCCCCTCACCCCGCTCTTTCTCCCCGAAAGGGCGAAAGAGAAATAGCGTTACTTTTTCTTCACCGGGCGCTGCCAGCCCTGTTTATGGACCTGCGGCACGCGGCTTAACACTAATTCATTATCGGCAACGTCACGCGTTACCGTTGTTCCTGCAGCAATGGTGACGCCATTGCCGACGGTCACCGGCGCGACCAGCTGGCTGTCAGAGCCAACAAACACGTCATCGCCAATCACCGTTTTGTGCTTATTTACGCCATCATAGTTACAGGTGATGGTGCCCGCGCCGATATTGACGTTATCGCCAATCTCGGCGTCTCCGAGATAGGAGAGATGCCCGGCTTTTGTGCCTTTACCCAAGCGCGCCTTTTTAATTTCGACAAAGTTGCCAACGTGCGCGCCTTCCAGAAGCTCAGCGCCTGGGCGCAGCCGCGCGAACGGTCCAATGGTACAGGCGGCTTCCAGATGCGCATCCTCCACCACGGTATAGGGGCTAATCTCGCAATCATCACCAATGGTGCTGTTCTTGATGACGCAGCCAGCGCCGATCTTGACCCGATCCCCCAGCACCACGTCACCTTCGAGGATAACGTTAGTATCAATTTCGACATCGCACCCGTGTTTCAGCACGCCGCGCAGATCAAAACGCGCCGGATCGCGCAGCATAACGCCCGCGAGCAGCAGCTTTTCAGCCTGTTCAGACTGCCAGACGCGTTCAAGGCGGGAGAGCTGCAGGCGGTTATTCACGCCTTCCACTTCGCTTAACCGTTGCGGATGTACAGCGGTAATTTCACGACCTTCTTGATAGGCCATGGCGATAATGTCGGTGATGTAGTATTCGCCCTGAACGTTGTTGTTGGTGAGCTTAGCCAGCCAGCGTTTAAGATCCGCCCCGTTGGCGACCAGAATCCCGGTATTAATTTCCTGAATCAGGCGCTGCTCTTCGCTGGCGTCTTTATGCTCAACAATACCCGTCACCGCGCCGTTATCGCGCGTAATGCGGCCATAGCCGGTCGGATCGTCCAGCTTCACCGTCAACAGGCCGATACCGCCCTGCGGTTTCGCGTCCCGCAGGCGCTGTAATGTTTCGACGGAAATAAGCGGCACGTCGCCGTACAGCATCAGGATATCTTCATCGTCGCTGAAGAACGGCGCCGCCTGCTGCATGGCGTGGCCGGTACCAAGCTGTTCGGCCTGTAGGACCCAGTTAAGATTGTCTTCGCGCAGCGTCTGGCGAAGCAGGTCGCCGCCGTGCCCGTACACCAGATGTACGGCGGATGCCCCTAATTCTTTAGCCGCATCAATAACATGCTGCACCATCGGCTTTCCGGCCAGCGAATGCAACACCTTAGGAAGATCGGAATACATGCGGGTACCTTTGCCTGCGGCAAGAATAACCACGCTCATCGGACTGTTTGACATACGCATCCTGACTGCTGTTAGAACGAAAAGTAAAAGCCTTTCACGTTGAAATATCTACATATTTTTCATCATGAAACGAGACGAAGATAAAACGCACAAGCGTAACGCTATACACCATTTTAGGTGGGTATTTTTAGCCAGCGCAAACCCGTTTAGCGCAAAAAAAGCATTTTAACGGGGAGGGATACCGGCTATCCCTCTGCTTTTGCTGTTTTTTTGATGGAAAAATAAAGAAAATCCATAAAGTAAAACGCGGTTTTAATATTCATTAATTGTGACGTAATAAATAGAAACACCATTTCATTTTCCTGATAATGCCGGTTAATAATTACCCAGGAGAAAAAAATGAAAAACAAAATACCTTTGGCATTAACCCTTTGCAGTACGATGATCGCGCTACCGCTGCAGGCCAACGAAGGCCATCAGTGGCGGGCAATCGCCTTTGGGCAATCCACCGACAGTAACTTTTCCTCGAACGTGTTGCCGGAAAAAATTGGCGTCAATGATGTCACCATTGCCGGGAAAAAGCTGACGCCGCAGGATTCCGCCGATCTCAGCCAGCCCATTACCATCGAGAGCCGGGGAGGTAAAATTGCCAACTCCCACGACGGACTGACCTTCTTTTACACCGAGCTGCCAACCAATAAGAATTTTATCCTGCAGGCTACGGTGACCGTCAATCAGTTTGGACCGGAAAATGGCGCGCGTCCGGCGGCGCAGGAAGGCGCGGGACTGCTGGTCCGCGACGTCATTGGCAACCCGCGCCAACAGCCTCTCAAGGTCGGCTACGAAGAGTTCCCGGCGGCATCCAATATGGTGATGAACGCCATTATGACCCAGGATAAAAAAGATGGCTCGCATATCAAGCTGCAGGCTATTAGCCGGGAAGGGATAACCCAACCGTGGGGCAATGCGGGCGCTGCAATCAAGCGTCAAAGTTACAAAGAGAAAATCGATATCCAGCAAACCCCGACGTTTCAGCTTAAGCTGGAACGTACTAACGACGGATTTATTACCTCATGGGCGGCAACGGGCAGTAATGAATGGGTAAGTCAGCGGGTTCCTCACGCCGATCTGATTGCTCAGCAGGATAAAGAACATTACTACGTCGGTTTCTTCGCCTCACGTAACGCCAAAATCACCGTCAGCAATGCTTCCCTGACGACCTCCGCGGCAAATACGGTTCCCTCCGCCCCGTATGTTGCCAAAAGCTGGCCGCCGGTCATGCAAATTGCCTCGGGGACAAAAAGCCAGAGCAAAGAGTATCTCCTGCAGGCGCGCACGAATAGTGACGGACGCATCACCGTGCGTCAGGATGAAGTGGTGATCGGGCAGGATAAAGCCGTGAAGGCCGGAGAGATGTATACCCAGCCTGCCGTTCTGAAAGATAAAAGCACATTCGAAATTAGCTTCACTCCAGCCACCGGCGCAAACACGCTGACCCAAACGCTGACGGTTGAACAGAGCGCCAATGTGACAGGCAATACGCTGTACGCCGCGCCGGATGGGCTGTCGCAGGCTAAAGGGACGACGGACTCGCCGCTGGATTTAGCCACCGCTGTCGACCTCGTTCCCCCTGGCGGGCAAATTGTATTAGCCGCAGGTGATTATCCGCAAACAACCATCCCGGTTAGCGCCAGCGGCCTGAAAGACAAAGTCAAAACCCTGAAAGCCGACGGAAAAGCCGTGATTCACGGGCTCCTGCTGGATGCCAGCTACTGGCATATCAATGGAGTAGACATTACGGACAAGAGCCTGCGCGTACAGGGTAGCCATAACCTGATCGAGAACGTCACCGCGTATCGGAACGATGATACCGGCATTCAAATTTCCTCTCCGGCGGATGTCGGACGCCCGCTGTGGGCCAGCCATAACCGGGTGGTGAATTCTGAATCCTTTAATAACGAAGATCCGGGTAAAATTAACGCCGATGGCTTTGCGGTGAAAATGCGCGTAGGGGAGGGTAACCGGCTGGAGGGCTGTTACTCACACGATAATATCGACGACGGCTTCGATCTGTTCAATAAGATTGAGGACGGCGCTAACGGCGTTGTGGTGATCGAGAACTCCATTGCCCGCAATAATACCAGCAACGGCTTTAAGCTCGGTGGGGAAGGGCAGCCGGTCGCCCACGAGGTACGCAACAGCATCGCCATCGGCAATCATCTGGACGGTTTTACCGACAACTTCAATCCTGGCAAGCTGGTAGTGGTCAATAACGTCGCGGTGGATAACCAGCGCTTTAACTATCTATTCCGCCCAAGCCCGTATGGCGCACCGGAAACGCAGGGTACCTTCAGCGATAACCTTTCTCTGCGCAGCCAGCCGGGGAAATATGACGATGCCGTTATCGGGAACATTGATGATAGCAACTACTTTATCCACGGTGGCCGAAGCACCAACGCCCAGGGAAAGAGCATTCACAGCGCCGACTATCAGACTCTGACGCTGCCGGATCCGCTGACGCGTGAGGCCGACGGCAGCTTTAACACCGGTAACTTCCTTAGCCGCAATTAACCAGGGACACGCTAAAAACATAAAGGTCGCCCTCGGGCGACCTTTTTACTTCCTTTCCTGCTTCACACCGCATGTGTTGTCGTTTTAGTTAGCGGTACAGCGCATAAGCAGTCTGGAGAGCGGACTTCTTAGTGGTTGAACGTACCGAAGGTTACGTTCATAGCACTGAAGAAAGCGACGATTTTATTAAGCAGTTTCATGATCTCTTCCTGGATAGCGATTACGTTTTTGATGAACTCTTTTTTTTGTGATTAACATCACAAAAATAAGTCTACGCTTCATCTTTTAAACGATCAACAAAAATGAGATATACATCACAAAATTTTTAAACCCGCTTTTTAATTTTGCTTTTTCTGAAACGAAGCCATAAAAAAAGCCAGCCTGGAAACCAGACTGGCTTTTTAACGTTCAAGCCGGTGTTACATCGCTTTTTTGGTCAACTCGATAACGCGCAGTTTAGCGATCGCTTTGGCCAGTTCCGCAGACGCCTGAGCGTAGTCCACGTCACCATGAGAGCTCTTAATGTGCTCTTCAGCCTTACGTTTCGCTTCCAGGGCTCGCGCTTCGTCGAGATCCTGGCCACGAATTGCCGTATCAGCCAGAACGGTCGTGCTACCCGGCTGCACTTCAAGAATGCCGCCTGACAGGTAGATAAATTCTTCGTGACCGTGCTGCTTAACGATGCGAATCATACCAGGCTTAATGGCGGTGAGCAGCGGCGCGTGCCCCGGGTAAATACCCAGTTCACCTTCACTACCCGTTACCTGGATTTTCTCGACCAGACCAGAGAACATTTGTTTCTCTGCGCTGACGACGTCCAGGTGGTAAGTCATTGCCATATCACCCTCCGATTAAGGCGTTAAAGTTTTTTGGCTTTTTCCACGGCTTCGTCGATAGAACCGACCATGTAGAACGCCTGCTCCGGCAGGTGATCGTATTCGCCTTCCATGATGCCTTTAAAGCCACGGATGGTGTCTTTCAGGGAAACATATTTGCCCGGAGAACCGGTAAATACTTCTGCCACGAAGAACGGCTGGGACAGGAAGCGCTGAATCTTACGCGCGCGAGCTACCACCAGTTTATCTTCTTCAGACAGTTCATCCATACCCAGGATGGCGATGATGTCTTTCAGTTCCTGATAACGCTGCAGGATGGACTGAACGCCACGAGCGGTGTCGTAGTGCTCCTGACCAACAACCAGCGGATCCAGCTGACGGCTGGTGGAGTCCAGCGGGTCAACTGCCGGGTAGATACCCAGAGAGGCGATCTGACGGCTCAGTACCACGGTTGCGTCAAGGTGCGCAAAGGTGGTGGCTGGAGACGGGTCAGTCAAGTCATCCGCAGGTACGTATACCGCCTGTACGGAAGTGATTGAACCGGTTTTGGTCGAGGTGATACGTTCCTGCAGAACGCCCATCTCTTCCGCCAGGGTCGGCTGGTAACCTACCGCTGAAGGCATACGGCCCAGCAGTGCGGATACTTCAGTACCGGCCAGGGTGTAACGGTAGATGTTATCCACGAACAGCAGAACGTCACGACCTTCGTCACGGAACTTCTCAGCCATGGTCAGGCCGGTCAGCGCAACGCGCAGACGGTTTCCCGGCGGCTCGTTCATCTGGCCATACACCAGGGATACTTTATCGATAACGTTGGAGTCGGTCATTTCGTGGTAGAAGTCGTTACCCTCACGAGTACGTTCACCTACGCCCGCAAACACGGAGTAACCGGAGTGCTCGATCGCGATGTTACGGATCAGCTCCATCATGTTTACGGTTTTACCTACACCCGCACCACCGAACAGACCAACTTTACCGCCCTTCGCAAACGGACACATCAGGTCGATAACTTTGATGCCGGTTTCCAGCAGTTCCTGAGAGTTTGACAACTCTTCGTAGGAAGGTGCTGCACGGTGGATAGCCCAACGCTCTTCTTCGCCGATGTCGCCTTTCATGTCTACCGGTTGGCCCAGTACGTTCATGATACGACCCAGCGTGGCTTTACCTACCGGGACTTCGATCGGGTGCTCGAGGTCTTTTACTTCCAGACCGCGACGCAGACCGTCGGAAGAACCCATGGCGATGGTACGAACAATACCGCCGCCGAGCTGCTGCTGAACTTCCAGCACCAGCTTCTCACTACCATTTTGCACCTCAAGAGCCTCGTACACGCGCGGTACGGCATCCTGAGGGAATTCGACGTCGACCACGGCGCCGATTACCTGGACAATTTTTCCAGTAGCCATCTTGAATCCTCTACGAATTAACCTGGTTATACCGCGGATGCTCCACCGACGATCTCGGTGAGTTCCTGAGTAATGCTGGCCTGACGAGCTTTGTTGTATACCAACTGCAGCTCTTTAATCAGGCTGCCGCCATTGTCGGTCGCGGCTTTCATCGCCACCATACGTGCGGCCTGCTCGCTGGCCAGGTTTTCTACCACACCCTGATAAACCTGAGATTCCACATAACGACGCAGCAGGGTATCCAGCAGCGCTTTCGGATCGGGTTCATACAGGTAATCCCAGGATTTACGCTTCAACTCACCCTCTTCTGAAGCCGGTAACGGCAGCAGCTGAGTAATGGTTGGAACCTGAGACATGGTGTTAATAAATTTGTTGCTGACAATATACAGCTTGTCCAGACGGCCTTCATCGTAGGCCTGCAACATCACTTTTACCGGACCGATCAGTTCGGACAGGGAGGGGTTATCCCCCATACCCGTCACCTGGGCGACAACATTACCGCTAACGGAATTAAAGAACGACACGCCCTTCGAGCCGATCATTGCGAGTTCGCACTGAACGCCTTTATCGGACCATGCTTTCATTTCCGCCAGCAGCTTTTTGAACAGGTTAATGTTCAAGCCACCGCACAGACCACGGTCGGTAGACACCACCAGGTAGCCCACGCGTTTAACGTCGCGTTCTTCCAGGTAAGGGTGCTTATATTCCAGATTACCGTTCGCAAGGTGACCGATCACTTTGCGCATGGTATCTGCATATGGACGGCTGGCCGCCATGCGCTCCTGCGATTTACGCATTTTGGAAGCGGCGACCATTTCCATCGCTTTAGTGATCTTTTGCGTGTTCTGGACGCTTGCGATCTTACTACGTATCTCTTTTGCGCCGGCCATGAGCTTCTCCTCAATGCCTTGCGGCCTGCCCTAGAGCAAGCCGCCAGACTTTACCAGGATTGGGTTGCTTTGAAGGAATCGAGGATGCCTTTCAGCTTGCCTTCGATTTCGTCGTTATAGCCACCGGACTGGTTGATCTCTTGCATCAACGGAGCGTGATCACGGTCGACGTAAGCCAGCAGAGCGGCTTCAAAGCTACCGATTTTCGACAGCTCGACATCCGCCAGATAACCACGTTCTGCCGCGAACAGAACCAGAGACTGCTGCGCAACGGACATCGGCGCATACTGTTTCTGTTTCAGCAGTTCGGTCACTTTCTGACCGTGGTCCAGCTGCTTACGGGTTGCATCATCAAGGTCAGAGGCAAACTGCGAGAACGCCGCCAGTTCGCGATACTGTGCCAGAGCGGTACGAATACCACCGGACAGTTTCTTCATGATCTTGGTCTGAGCTGCACCACCAACACGGGATACGGAGATACCCGGGTTAACCGCAGGACGAATACCGGAGTTGAACAGGTTGGTTTCCAGGAAGATCTGACCATCGGTAATGGAAATTACGTTGGTCGGAACGAACGCAGAAACGTCACCCGCCTGGGTTTCGATAATCGGCAGCGCGGTCAGAGAACCGGTTTTACCTTTCACTTCACCTTTGGTGAAAGCTTCAACGTATTCGACGTTAACACGTGCGGCACGCTCCAGCAGACGAGAGTGGAGGTAGAATACGTCGCCCGGGAATGCTTCACGTCCTGGCGGACGACGGAGCAGCAGGGAGATCTGACGGTAAGCAACGGCCTGTTTAGACAGGTCATCATAAATGATCAGCGCATCTTCACCGCGGTCGCGGAAGTATTCACCCATTGCACAACCGGCATACGGCGCCAGGTATTGCAGTGCGGCAGATTCAGATGCGGTAGCAACCACAACGATGGTGTTAGCCAGCGCGCCGTGTTCTTCCAGTTTACGTACCACGTTAGAAATGGTGGACGCTTTCTGGCCGATAGCTACGTAGACGCACTTGATGCCGGAATCACGCTGGTTGATGATGGCGTCGATGGCCAGAGCGGTTTTACCCGTCTGACGGTCGCCGATAATCAGTTCACGCTGTCCACGACCGATTGGGATCATGGCATCAACGGATTTATAACCGGTCTGCACCGGCTGATCGACGGACTGACGTTCGATGACGCCCGGTGCGATAGCTTCAACGGCGGAGAAGCCGTCGTGCTCCAGCGGACCTTTACCATCAATCGGTGCACCCAGGGTGTTAACCACACGTCCCAGCAGGCCGCGGCCAACCGGAACTTCAAGGATACGGCCAGTACATTTAACCTTCATACCTTCGGCGAGGTCAGCGTACGGACCCATCACAACGGCACCTACGGAGTCGCGCTCCAGGTTCAGTGCGATAGCGTAACGGTTACCCGGCAGAGCGATCATCTCACCCTGCATACAATCGGCCAGGCCGTGAATGCGGATAACACCGTCACTTACAGAAACGATAGTACCTTCGTTATGAGCCTCGCTCACAACATTGAACTGAGCAATGCGCTGCTTGATCAGTTCGCTGATTTCGGTGGAATTCAGTTGCATGCTCCAGTCCCCTTAAGACTGCAAGACGTCTGCAAGGCGTTCAAGACGGCCGCGTACGCTACCATCAATGACCATATCACCCGAACGGATGATTACGCCTGCCATTACAGACTTATCGATTTTGCAATTCAGCTTAACTTTGCGTGACAGACGTTTTTCCATCGCGGCGGTAATTTTCGCAAGCTGTTCGTCACTCATTTGAGCGGCAGAAATAACTTCTACCTCTGCGGTTGCCTCACTGGCAGCGCGCAGGTGAATGAACTGCTCGAGAACATCAGGGAGCGCATTCAGACGACCATTTTCAGCCATTACCCGAATCAGGTTTTGGCCATTTTCGTCCAGTTGCTCACCACAGACCGCGATAAACACATCAGAGAGCGTTTCTGGCGCCAGTGCGCCGGAGAGTAGCTCTGTCATTTGTTCGTTTTTCGTCAC
Organism: Klebsiella sp. MBT K-1; assembly: GCF_002556465.1. NCBI lineage: Bacteria > Pseudomonadati > Pseudomonadota > Gammaproteobacteria > Enterobacterales > Enterobacteriaceae > Klebsiella > Klebsiella sp. MBT K-1. The sequence continues at coordinate 82,336 of NZ_PDEL01000019.1, forward strand.
TTCAGCGACAAACGCCAGCATATCCTGCCAGCGTTCAACGCTGTTGTGTTCGACGGCAAAGTCAAAAGCTGCTTTGGCGTAGGGGCGAGCTACCGTTACAAATTCAGACATCAGCCCCTCCCTCCTTACAGTTCAGCGACAAGTTTATCCACGATGTCGCTGTTAGCAGCTTCATCCACGGAACGTTCGATGATCTTCTCGGCGCCAGCAACAGCCAGGATAGCGACCTGCTTACGCAGCTCCTCACGAGCACGTTTACGTTCGGCATCGATTTCAGCCTGCGCCTGTGCGACGATTTTGGTGCGTTCCTGTTCTGCTTCCGCTTTTGCTTCGTCCAGGATCTGAGAGCGACGCTTGTTCGCCTGCTCGATGATTACCTGGGCTTCCGCTTTCGCTTTTTTCAGCTGGTCGGTCGCGTTGGCCTGTGCAAGGTCCAAATCTTTCTTAGCGCGTTCTGCAGAAGCTAAACCGTCAGAAATTTCTTTCTGGCGCTTTTCGATGGCAGCCATTAACGGCGGCCATACATACTTCATGCAGAACCATACGAAGATAACAAACGCGATGGCCTGGCCGAGGATTGTTGCGTTCATGTTCACAGCACAATACCTCTTAAAAAATAACTCTGTGGCTTAGGTTTCTTTCGAACAACTTACTACGCGACGGCGAACATCACGTACAGACCCAGACCTACAGCGATCATCGGGATAGCATCCACCAGACCCATAACGATAAAGAACTGAGTACGCAGCAGAGGAATCAGATCCGGTTGACGCGCTGCGCCTTCCAGGAATTTACCCCCGAGGATGCCGATACCGATCGCAGCACCGATTGCCGCCAGACCCATCATCACAGCGGCAGCCATGTACAGCAGATCCATATTCAGGTTTTCCATGACAGTCTCCAGTTTGTTTCAGTTAAAACGTAGTATGTTGGTAAAAATCAATGCTCTTCAGATGCCATCGACAGATAGACGATCGTCAGAACCATGAAGATGAAGGCTTGCAGCGTAATAATCAGGATGTGGAAAATGGCCCATGGCACATTCAGAATCCACTGTGACCACCACGGCAACAGGCCAGCAATCAGAATGAAAATCAGCTCACCGGCATACATGTTGCCGAACAGTCGCAGACCCAGTGATACAGGTTTTGACAGCAGGCTTACCCCTTCAAGGATTAAGTTGACAGGAATGAACGCCCAGTGATTGAACGGCTGCAGGGTCAGTTCTTTAACGAACCCGCCCACGCCTTTCATTTTGATGCTGTAGAAAAGAATCAGGATAAATACGCCAAGCGCCATCGACAGGGTGATGTTAACGTCAGCTGACGGCACCACGCGCAGAGCAGGCAGACCGAGAACGTGTTCGCCGATCCAAGGGATAAAGTCGATAGGCAGCAGATCCATCAGGTTCATCAGGAATACCCAGACGAACACGGTGAGGGCCAGCGGAGCAATGACCTTGCTCTTGCCATGATACATATCTTTGACGCTGCCATGGACGAAGCCGATGATCATCTCAATAAAGGTCTGGAATTTACCAGGTACGCCGGTTGTCGCCTTTTTAGCCACGCTGCGGAACATAAACAGGAATAACAGACCGAGCACCACTGAGAAAAACATGGAGTCAATGTTGAGCGTCCAGAAGGTGGCCGGGGGGTTGTGCGGATCCACCAGCGAGAATGTACGCAGGTCCAGCTGAAGGTTATTCAGATGGTGGCCTATGTAATCCTGCGGCGTCATATTTTCTGAAGCCATGATGCCTTTTACCCTTTGTTGTTAATTACAGCTGGCGCCAGAACTTGTACCACCAGCACCAAAACCCACGTCACTATCAGCGGCAAAAATACCACTTTCAAAACCGCCAGCGCCATCGCCAGAAAGGCGAAGGTCAGCAACACCTTGAAGGCTTCGCCGATGGCGAAGGACCAGGCCACTCGGCCTCTAGCTGGTGTATGCGCCTGATGACGCCAGGCAAAAATCATAAATATCACGTTTGGCAAAAGAACCGCCAAACCTCCACTCACCGCGGAGATGCCCCAGAAAGGGTCTTTGAGGCTGAACAGCAGTCCACTTGCTATTACTGCCAGTAACTGAATAAACAGAAGCTTACGAGCAACGTTTCGACTCAAGAGCGACACTGACATCACGTTTTTACTCCTGCTCCCTTCGAGGTATGTCGCGTGTCGTATAAAACGTCCTTTAAGACGAAGAGTCAAGCATCAAAAAGCGGACAAATTATACGGTGACGCCCCGTGATTTCAAACAATAAGTAGCAAAATAGTGAATAAATGTTTAATTATTTTCCGACAGACAACTTTTCATGCATTTCACCGTTCTGTGAGCCGTCATGCAAAACTGCAAATACCGCGAAAAATCGGCAATTAAAGCGTGCATCAGATCACATAATAAACATTTTCCGCGAAATCGAATTAATTCTGTACATAAAACTCGATTTTTTATCCTTTTGATATTCAACATAAAAAGTAGGTATTCTTTCTAAAACAATCCCATATACAATAAAAACCTTTTATTGACATTCATAATAAATATTTAACATCGGTATGAACGACAAGCAGCGAGATTTTTAGCGTACTGATATTTTCAATGTTGACTATTCTGCAAGTAAAGTAACCGCGCAAAGTTAACGGAAAGAAAAACCCTGGTAACTCCATGGTTAAAGACAGTCCGATAATACCCTGCCGTGACTTTTATTTTTGTAACATGCACGGCCCGTCTTTTTTTCACATTTTTTGATAAAAATTAAATCATTTTTGGCTGAATCACCACAAGGTGACGCTCCCCTTCCAGCTGAGGCACATGCAGTTCGACAACATCTTTAATGACGAACCCTTCCGGTAGATTTGCCATTTCATCTTCCTGCGCTAACCCTTTGAGCGCATAGAAGTGACCGTTCTCCGCGGGTAAATGATGGCACCAGCTCACCATGTCATTCAGCGACGCAAATGCGCGGCTAATAACGCCATCAAACGGCGGCTCTGCCGGGAACGCTTCCACGCGGCTTTGTACCGGGGTGACGTTATCCAGTTTTAGCTCATGCTGGACCTGGCGGAGAAAACGTACTCGCTTGCCAAGGCTGTCTAACAGGGTGAAGTGGGATTCAGGACGCACGATAGCCAGCGGGATCCCCGGCAGGCCTGGGCCCGTACCGACATCGATAAAACGCGTTCCGTTAAGGTATGGCGCAACAACAATACTATCGAGGATGTGGCGTACCAGCATCTCGTCAGGATCGCGAACCGAGGTCAGGTTATAGGCCTTATTCCACTTATCCAACATGCCAACATAGCCGACAAGCTGGTTTTTCTGGTGATCGGTAAGTGAAATACCTGCTTCATCAAGCAGACGAGAAAGTTTGTTGAGCACGATCGGTACCTGTTTAAAAACAATGAGCCCGGAGGCGATTCGCTTACCGGGCTGAGAAATTAACCTGGCGGACGTCAGATGCGTATCCGCCAATGTATCGTTCAGTGGAAAATCAGGCGCTACGGCGCAGCATTCCCTGCTTTTTCAACCACACCAGCAAAATCGAGATTGCCGCAGGCGTAATGCCGGAAATACGCGATGCCTGCCCTATCGAAGACGGCTTATGGTCGTTCAACTTGGCAATGACCTCGTTCGACAGCCCATTCACCTGGCGATAATCAAGCGTAGCAGGCAGCAACGTGTTCTCGTTGCGCTGTTGTTTCTCGATTTCATCCTGCTGGCGCGCGATGTAGCCTTCGTATTTTACCTGAATTTCGACCTGTTCCGCCGCTTGCTTGTCCTCAAGACCCGGCGAGAACGGCGTCATCTGCACCAGCTGTTCGTAGGTCATTTCCGGACGACGGAGCAAATCTTCACCGTTAGCTTCACGGGATAAAGGCGCTGTCAGATGAGCATTCACTTCCGCAGCGCTTTCCGCCAGCGGATTAACCCAGCTGGCTTTCAGGCGCTGACGTTCACGTTCAATGCTCTCAAGCTTCTGGTTGAAACGCGCCCAGCGTTCGTCATCCACCAGACCCAGTTCACGGCCTTGTTCGGTCAGGCGCAGATCGGCGTTGTCTTCACGCAGCATCAGGCGGTATTCCGCACGAGAGGTAAACATGCGGTACGGTTCTTTGGTACCGAGAGTACAGAGATCGTCTACCAGGACGCCAAGGTAAGCCTGAGAGCGGCCCGGCGCCCATCCCTCGTTCTCGGCGGAGAAACGAGCTGCGTTGAGGCCGGCAAGCAGGCCCTGAGCGGCCGCTTCTTCATAACCGGTAGTGCCGTTAATCTGGCCGGCAAAGAACAGGCCATGGATAAATTTACTTTCCAGCGTCGGTTTCAGGTCACGCGGGTCAAAGAAATCGTACTCAATAGCGTAGCCAGGACGAACGATTTTTGCATTTTCCATCCCCTGCATTGAGCGGACGATTTGCATCTGGACATCGAACGGCAGGCTGGTGGAGATACCGTTTGGATAAATCTCGTTGGACGTCAGTCCTTCCGGCTCGAGGAAGATCTGGTGCTGGTTGCGATCGGCAAAGCGCATGACCTTGTCTTCGATCGAAGGACAGTAGCGCGGGCCGATCCCTTCAATCACGCCGGCATACATCGGGCTGCGATCGAGGTTGTTACGGATCACGTCATGGGTTTTCTCGTTGGTATGCGTGACATAGCACGGTACCTGACGCGGATGTTGAGAAGCATCCCCCATAAACGAGAAGACCGGCATCGGATTATCGCCGTGCTGCTGTGCCAGAACGCTGAAATCAATCGTCCTTGCGTCGATGCGCGGCGGGGTACCGGTTTTCAGGCGGCTGACGCGCAGCGGCAGTTCACGCAAACGACGGGACAGCGGGATCGACGGAGGATCGCCTGCACGGCCGCCGCTGTAGTTATCGAGACCAATATGGATCTTACCGTCAAGAAAGGTTCCGACGGTCAGTACTACCGCTTTGGCGCGGAATTTAAGCCCCATCTGGGTGACGGCGCCGACAACACGATCGTTCTCAACAATCAGATCTTCCACCGCCTGCTGGAAGATCATTAAGTTAGGCTGGTTTTCCAGCGCGGTCCGTACGGCCTGGCGGTACAGCACTCGGTCTGCCTGAGCGCGAGTCGCCCGTACGGCAGGGCCTTTGCTGGCGTTTAGTATCCTAAACTGGATACCTGCGTGGTCAATGGCCTTCGCCATCAGGCCGCCAAGCGCATCCACTTCTTTTACCAGGTGTCCTTTCCCAATGCCGCCAATCGCCGGATTGCAGCTCATCTGCCCCAGCGTGTCGATATTGTGTGTCAAAAGCAGAGTCTGTTGACCCATTCGCGCTGCGGCCATCGCGGCCTCAGTGCCTGCATGACCCCCGCCAATGATGATGACGTCAAAAGGATCCTGATAAAACATGGTGGTATGCCTCGCATAAAGCGGTTTGAAAATAGATTGAAGCCCGGGCCGTGGATTCTACTCAACTTTAGCCTTTCGAGAAAGCGCCGGGATCCTGAGTATTAAAAAGAAGATCTTTTATTTAGAGATCTGTTTTATTGTGATCTCTTATTAGGATCGGCTTGTCTTGTGGATAAGTCAGATCCGCGGTTTAGGATCAACCGTTTAAGAAGGATCGCTTTCTGTGAATGATCGGTGATCCTGGTCCGTATAAGCTGGGATCAAAATGAAGGGTTATACACAGCACAAAATTCAGGCAACGGTTATACTTTGGATAACTACCGGTTGATCCAAGCTTTTAAGCATAGTTATCCACAGAAGAAAGTATGATCTTTACAATTCTCAGAGCAAGTTTTTCCAGGATCCCAGCCAAATCTCGGCCGGATCTTCCGGAATTTCATGTTCGAGGACGTTAATTTTTAGCGTTTCACCGATCTGTTTTGCCCCGCAGGCTTTGAGCGCAGTCTCGAGCTTATCAATCGCTCCGCAGAAGGTATCGTATTCGCGGCTACCAATGCCGATTGCGCCAAAATGGACTGCAGAAAGATCGACCTGCTTCTCCTGAAGCGCTTCATAGAAGGGCAGCAGGTTATCGGGAATATCCCCGGCGCCATGAGTAGAAGAGATAACCAGCCAGATCCCCTGCGGCTGCAGATCTTCGATCAGCGGTCCGTGCAGGATAGTCGTGCTGTGACCAGCCTCTTCCAGCTTTTCCGCCAGATGTTCTGATACATATTCTGCGCTACCCAGCGTACTGCCGCTGATAAGAGTTATCTCTGCCATGATCGCCCGCTCCACTATTAGAGTGGCGTATTGTACGCTGTGAGCGAGCTGGGATCTACCTGTGGAAAAATGTGGGATTAAAAAGCCCGATCATGGGCGGATGGTGCGCATAATCGGGTTTTGCAGGACGATCAGCGTTTCAGTGGACTGAATTTCATCAATTGTTTGGATCTTGTTGATAAGTACATGCTGGAGCGCGTCAATCGATCGGCACATCACTTTTATAAAGATGCTGTAGTGCCCGGTGGTGTAATACGCTTCGGTAACCTCATCCAGACTGTTTAACCTCGCCAGCGCGGAGGGGTAGTCTTTCGCGCTCTTCAGAATAATGCCGATAAAGCACCCCACATCGTAACCCAGCTGCTTGGGGCTGACGTCGATACGCGCGCCGGTAATAATTCCGGCCTGCTTCATTTTCTCTACGCGAACGTGAATGGTCCCCGGGCTGACGCCAAACTGTTTTGCCAGTTCAGCATAGGCGGTACGCGCATTGGCCATGAGGGCCTCAAGGATGCCGCGGTCCAGATTGTCGATCTGATAATTTTCCATAGGTTTTTCTTATGAAGTTTGACGAATATTTCTATTTTAGCCGCAAATTTTAATGAATCAAAATCGATGCAGGCTTTTTGTTGTTGGATTATTGAATTGCAGCGCTGTTTTGTTGCTTAATCAATGGCAACAGGACGCAGGAGTTATAAAAAATGAAAACCGCATACATCGCAAAACAACGCCAGATTAGTTTCGTTAAGTCACACTTTTCCCGCCAGCTTGAAGAGAAGCTCGGCCTGATCGAAGTCCAGGCGCCGATCTTAAGCCGCGTGGGCGATGGGACGCAGGATAACCTCTCTGGTTGCGAAAAAGCGGTTCAGGTTAAAGTGAAAACACTGCCAGATGCCCAGTTTGAAGTGGTTCATTCACTAGCGAAGTGGAAGCGTCAAACCCTGGGACAACACGACTTCAGCGCGGGCGAAGGGCTGTACACGCACATGAAGGCCCTTCGCCCCGATGAAGACCGGTTAACCGCCATCCATTCCGTCTACGTTGACCAGTGGGACTGGGAGCGCGTAATGGGGGATGAAGAACGCCACTGCGGCACGCTGAAAGCAACCGTTGAAGCGATCTATGCCGGGATCAAAGCCACCGAGGACGCCGTCAGTAAAGAGTTTGGCCTCACGCCGTTCTTGCCGGAGACGATCCACTTTGTTCACAGCCAGGAGCTTTTAAGCCGCTATCCGGATCTCGATGCCAAGGGCCGCGAACGAGCGATCGCGAAAGAGCTGGGCGCGGTATTTCTGATCGGTATCGGCGGTAAGCTTTCTGATGGCCAGCGCCACGATGTTCGCGCGCCGGATTACGATGACTGGAGTACGCCTGCCGCTGAAGGCTATGCGGGCCTGAACGGCGACATTCTGGTATGGAACCCGGTTCTGGAAGATGCCTTCGAACTCTCTTCAATGGGGATCCGCGTGGATGCCGAAGCGCTGAAGCGTCAGCTGGCGATGACCGGCGATGAAGATCGCCTGAAGCTGGAATGGCACCAGGCGCTGCTGCGCGGAGAGATGCCGCAGACGATTGGCGGCGGCATTGGCCAGTCTCGCCTGACGATGCTGCTTCTGCAGCTGGATCACATCGGCCAGGTGCAGTGCGGCGTGTGGCCAACCCAGGTTCGTCAAAGCGTTGCCGCGCTTCTTTAATCAGTGATTAACGCCGCCAGCGTCGCAGCAGGCGGCTACGCAACCCGGTATCAAAGCGCCAGATATGATCGAAAACGCGCATAATGCCGGGCTTGCCGTGTACCGACATCGCCACCGCATGAAAACGATGTTGATGTTTATGCTGTAGCTCCCCCACCTTATTGATCACCTCATCCGGCAGGCGCTGGGCGATAAAATCGGAAATCACCACCGCATCAGCATCGACCCACTGCGGATTCTGCATACGCTCAATCACTGCCCGGAAGCAGCTGGCCAGATCGGTGCCGCCGCGAAAACGCTGGCTTAAAAAACGAATTGCCTGCTCCAGCCCCTGCGGGCCGGTGAGTTCGTAGTGCACCACTTCGCTGGAAAACAGCATAATGAAGCAGCGGCGGTTATCCGCCAGAGCGACCCGCATCAGCGCCAGACAAAACGCCTTGGCGCACTGTTCATTGAAACCGCCCATTGAGCCGGAAGTATCGACGCAGACGATAAACGGCCCGCGCGGCTGTTCGTCAACGTCCTGGCGCGTGACCGGCCGTTCGGTGATCTTTTCCTTCCACGCATCGCCGTGTAGCCGATAGGTCAGCAGCTGCTTTTCAACCAGCTTGCGGTAGAACTCAAACTCCAGCTCGGTAATGCCGAGAGTGGCCAGCTCTGGCGGCAGCAGACGCAGAATATCGTCGCTCTGCTGAAGCCCGTCGACCTGCTCCGGCACGGTGGCCGGTTCGCGCACCAGGCTGCGGAAGGTCTCCATCGGCGCATCTTTTTTCGGCACCGCTTTCGCTTCACGCGAGCGTCCCAGTTGTTCAGCTAGCTGCATGAGCTCAGGTTGTTGAGTTAAAAAATCCCCGTAGCGAACGATCAGCTGATAATCGCCGCGCTTCAGCTCTCCGGCGCTCATGTCCCACAGATGCCCAGCCGCATTGTCATTTTCCACCAGCACCGGCTCCAGCTGGCCGCTGAGGGTCATGCGCTCCTGAACTTCGCTCAGCAGCTGATCGCGCTCTTCATCCAGCAACTGCTGATTAAGAGAGGTTGCCTGCACCACCAGGCTCAGGCGCCAGCGCTGGAGGAATAACGTGTGCAGCGCCGGTGTAAAGGTGCTGTTGTCATCCACCAGCTGCTGCGCCTGGCTGGCGAACGGGGAGTGCAGCTTATGCAGCTGGCTGAGAATTTGCGGCAGCTGGACGATAAACTGCGAGGTGGAAAGCCGCTGTGACTGCTGATAGCACTGAACTTCCGCATCCAGTTCGGGCGGGACGTTGGTCTCTTTTAGCCGCGATCTCACCGCTTCCCGCCAGCGAGGAATGTCGGCGGCGATAATATTTTTAAGCCGTGGAAATTTTTCAAAGAATACCGCGAGCTGAGGTGCCGCCAGCAGCGCCAGCAGCATCTCATCGATCATGCCCTCTTCGCCGACTGCCAGCATGACATTCAGCATGTCCAGGGTCATGACTGGCGGGCCTGTTTGATCTGCGTTCCTACGTCCTGCAGGCTGGCTTCAATCCGCCCCAGCCACTCGCCGGGGATAAACAGACATTTTTGCTGTTCGCTGAAGCGGTTATGTTGCTGATGCCATTCGTCGTCCAGCGCCTCCAGCTGCTGCCGGATTTCGGCGGGCATATTTTCCCGTGATTCACTACCGGGTAGGGAGAGCCGCGATCCCTGTAAGCTGACGTCGCGCACGACCAGGTGCTGACTGGTATCGACATCCATATTCAGCTGCTGGGCAAAACCAATACCGTTGAGCTTGCCGCGGATCTCACCGCCTTTCTCCAGCCAATGAGCGAGCTCTTCACGAACGAACGTAATATGAATGACTTCCAGATCGTGCAGTTTGAGCGGCTGCTGGAGAAGCAGCGTTAGCGTCGAATCCTGTACTTCAGCAGGCAGTTCATAATGAGGTTTCCGGCTAAACATCCCGCCGAGACGCGTGACTTTTAGCGCGGTTTTATCGCTTTGCTGCTGTTGAAGCTGAATGCGCCGCTGGATTATCGACCCCAGACGAGTGAGCATCGCCTGCTGCTGCCAGGCGTGGCTGGTCATTAAAGTCTCCAACTGCGCGGACATCAGGTTCATTGTCTCAACGTTGTGCCACAGGCAATCCTTCAGCAGGATCAGGTCTATTGGCGCAATGGTGTCGCGGCCGCTGAAAAAGGCGCTGGCCTGCAGCAGACGAATGGCCTTTTTCCAGCGACGATCTGAGACGTAGGGCGCGTTCGGCAGCGTATCCAACTGCTGGCGCAGCTGGAATATGAGTTCAAACACGCTGTCCGGTAGCTTCACGTTGCCGATATCCTGCTGCCATTGCAGGAACTCCTCGTCGCTGACCTGCAAATTCGCCGGGACAGGATTACTGTTCTCGTCCTGCTGGCTTATCAGCATTGAGCGGAAGTTAGTTTTATCCTGTACCTTATCCAGCCATAACCGGATAAGCATACGGTCGTATAAGGCTTCCAGGCTATTGTCCGCCTCCGGGAGTTCGTTCGACGCCGCCACCAGCAGGCGCATGGGGATTTTCTCTTCGGTCGCCCCGTTGCGGAAATGGCGTTCGTTTATCGCTGTCAGTAGCGTATTGAGGATCGCCGGGCCCGCTTTCCAGATCTCATCGAGAAAAACAATTTCGGCTTCCGGGAGATAGCCGGCGGTCAGACGCTCGTAGCGCCCTTCATCTTTCAGCGCCTGGATGGAGAGCGGGCCAAAGACCTCTTCCGGCGTGGAGAAGCGGGTCATCAGGTATTCAAACGCGCGGGCCTGCTGGAAGGCGAACTTGAGGCGACGGGCAATCAGGCTTTTGGCGATCCCCGGCGGCCCCAGCAGAAAAACGCTCTCGCCGCTGAGGGCGGCAAGCAGGCAAAGGCGTATTGCGTGGCTGCGTTCGAAGAGTCCTTTTTCCAGCGCGGCGCTGAGCCGGGAAATTCTTTCTGCCAGTAAATGTGATTGAGCCATAATAGAGTTGCGTGCTTTTTAGAATGTCGTTGTTAGGTCGAGTATAGATGTTTGATTAGGGGTGGTAATAGCCTGAAGAATCGATTTATTTTCTTTGAGTCAGGTTAAGATGATGTCAGTTAGGGGTACGATTCAGCAAATAATCGTGCATACTGTGCGCCTTTTTGTGGGCCAAGGGACTAGGCACACATTTGTTTTATAAACGAAAAGACTAGTCTATGAGCACTGATAATAAACAATCGCTGCCGGCAATAACGCTGGCGGCAATCGGCGTGGTATACGGCGATATCGGCACCAGCCCACTGTATACACTTCGTGAATGTCTGTCAGGCCAGTTTGGCTTTGGCGTTGAGCGTGATGCTGTTTTTGGCTTCCTGTCGCTCATTTTCTGGCTGTTAATTTTCACCGTATCGCTCAAGTACATCACCTTCGTGATGCGGGCAGATAACGCCGGTGAAGGTGGGATCCTGACGTTAATGTCGCTGGCGGGGCGTAATACCTCCGCACGTGCGACATCGGTACTGGTGATCCTTGGGCTTATCGGCGGCAGCTTCTTTTATGGCGAGGTAGTGATTACGCCTGCCATCTCGGTGATGTCGGCGATAGAAGGGCTGGAAATTATCGCTCCCGACCTGGATACCTGGGTTGTGCCCATCTCCATTATTGTTCTGACACTATTATTCGCTATTCAAAAGCACGGTACCAGCATGGTGGGCAAGCTGTTCGCGCCGATTATGCTGATCTGGTTCCTGCTGCTGGCGGTGCTGGGGGCGCGCAGTATCTTCGCTAACCCGGAGGTGCTGCAGGCGCTGAACCCGTATTGGGCGGTTCATTTCTTCCTTGAATATAAAACCGTTTCGTTTGTGGCGCTGGGGGCGGTGGTGCTGTCAATCACCGGCGTGGAAGCGCTGTATGCCGATATGGGGCATTTCGGTAAATTACCGATTCGCCTGGCCTGGTTTTCGGTGGTATTGCCTTCGCTGGTGCTGAACTACTTTGGCCAGGGGGCGCTGCTGCTCAAACACCCGGAAGCAATTAAAAACCCGTTCTTTCTGCTGGCGCCGGAGTGGGCGCTGATTCCGATGCTGATTATTGCCGCCCTGGCGACGGTTATCGCTTCCCAGGCGGTTATCTCCGGCGTCTTCTCCCTGACTCGTCAGGCGGTGCGTCTGGGATACCTGTCGCCGATGCGTATTATTCATACCTCGGAAATGGAGTCCGGGCAGATTTACATCCCGTTTATCAACTGGCTGCTGTATATCTCGGTGGTCATCGTAATTGTTAGCTTTGAGCACTCCTCTAATCTGGCGGCGGCGTACGGTATTGCGGTGACGGGAACGATGGTGCTGACCACCATTCTGTTCACGACGGTGGCGCGCCAAAACTGGCACTGGAATAAGTTTGTTGTAGCGCTGCTGCTGGTGGCTTTTATGTGCATTGATGTTCCGCTCTTCTCCGCGAACCTCGATAAAATCGTCTCCGGCGGCTGGCTGCCTCTGACCCTCGGTCTGGTGATGTTTACCATCATGACGACCTGGAAGAGCGAGCGTTTCCGCCTGCTGCGTCGGATGCATGAGCACGGTAACTCTCTGGAAGCGATGATCTCTTCGCTTGAAAAATCGCCGCCGGTTCGCGTGCCGGGTACCGCTGTTTATATGTCCCGGGCGCTGAACGTGATTCCTTTTGCTCTGCTACACAACCTGAAGCATAACAAGGTGCTGCACGAGCGGGTGATTTTGCTGACGCTGCGTACCGAAGATGCGCCGTACGTACATAACGTGCGGCGCGTGCAGATTGAGCAGATTTCGCCGTCGTTCTGGCGCGTCGTTGCCAGCTACGGCTGGCGCGAAACGCCGAACGTCGAAGAGGTTTTCCACCGCTGCGGGCTGGAAGGCCTGAGCTGCCGGATGATGGAGACCTCCTTCTTTATGTCGCATGAGTCGTTGATCATCGGCAAGCGGCCGTGGTATCTGCGCCTGCGCGGCAAGCTGTATCTGCTGCTGCAGCGCAACGCCCTGCGAGCGCCGGACCAGTTCGAAATCCCGCCTAACCGGGTTATTGAGCTCGGCACTCAGGTTGAGATCTGATTATCTAAGGCCCTTCTTGATGAAGGGCTTTTTGTTTTTCTCAGCGCTTCTTCCTTTCTTTCACCTGTGTTGCGAAACGTTTCGATGACGATCACAATTCTCACATCTGGTGATGGTTTTCTGTTCTCTTATTGCTAATACTAATACCAGCGAAACGTTTCGCTAATGGAGCAAAAGAGAAAATGAAAAAAGGTACCGTCCTCAATGCTGATATTTCGTCGGTTATCTCCCGTCTGGGTCATACCGATACGCTGGTGGTTTGCGACGCTGGTTTACCGGTTCCCCGCAGCAGCACGCGTATTGATATGGCGTTAACCCACGGGGTGCCCTCCTTTATGCAGGTTCTGGAGGTGGTGACGAGCGAAATGCAGGTTGAAGCGGCTATCCTCGCGGAAGAGATTAAAACCCTTAATCCGCAGCTCCACGCGACGTTGCTCAATCACCTTGAGCAGCTGCAGCAGCACCAGGGAAACACCATTGAAATTCGTTACACCAGTCATGAGCAGTTTAAAAAAGAAACCGCAGACAGTCAGGCGGTGATTCGCAGCGGGGAGTGTTCCCCGTATGCGAACGTTATTCTCTGTGCCGGCGTGACGTTCTGAGGTCGCCGATATGGAAGCCTTATTGCAATTAAAAGGGATCGATAAAGCGTTCCCTGGCGTCAAGGCGCTCTCCGGCGCCTCGCTAAATGTCTATCCGGGCCGCGTGATGGCGCTGGTCGGCGAGAACGGCGCCGGTAAGTCCACCATGATGAAGGTGCTGACCGGTATTTACGCCCGCGATGCCGGTTCGCTGCTGTGGCTGGGGAAAGAAACCACCTTCAACGGTCCTAAATCTTCTCAGGAAGCCGGAATTGGCATCATCCACCAGGAGCTCAACCTGATCCCACAGCTGACGATTGCCGAGAACATTTTCCTCGGTCGTGAGTTTGTGAATCGCTTTGGCAAAATTGACTGGAAGACGATGTACGCCGAAGCCGACAAGCTGCTGGCAAAGCTGAATCTACGTTTTAACAGCCAGAAGCTGGTGGGCGATTTATCGATCGGCGATCAGCAGATGGTCGAGATCGCTAAAGTGCTGAGCTTTGAGTCGAAGGTCATCATTATGGATGAACCCACCGACGCGCTAACCGATACCGAGACCGAATCCCTGTTCCGCGTGATCCGCGAACTGAAATCGCAGGGGCGCGGTATTGTCTATATCTCTCACCGTATGAAAGAGATCTTCGAGATTTGCGATGACGTCACGGTCTTTCGCGATGGGCAGTTTATCGCCGAGCGCGAAGTGGCCAGCCTGGATGAAGATCTGCTAATTGAGATGATGGTTGGCCGCAAGCTGGAGGATCAGTATCCGCGTCTGGACAAAGCGCCGGGCGCGGTTCGCCTTAAGGTCGACAACCTGTGCGGCTCAGGCGTGGAGAATATCTCCTTTATTCTGCGCCAGGGTGAAATTCTCGGCGTCGCCGGGCTGATGGGCGCCGGGCGTACCGAACTGATGAAGGTGCTGTACGGTGCGCTGCCGCGCAGCAGCGGCTCGGTTACCCTTGATGGGCGCGAAGTTGTCGCTCGTTCTCCGCAGGATGGCCTGGCCAACGGCATTGTTTACATCTCCGAAGACCGCAAGCGCGATGGTTTAGTGCTCGGCATGTCGGTTAAAGAGAATATGTCGCTAACCGCGCTGCGTTACTTCAGCCGCGGCGGCGGTAGCCTCAAGCATAAAGATGAACAGCAGGCGGTAAGTGATTTTATCCGCCTGTTTAATGTGAAAACGCCGTCGATGGAGCAGGCTATTGGGCTGCTTTCGGGCGGTAACCAGCAGAAGGTGGCGATCGCCCGCGGGTTGATGACCCGACCGAAGGTGCTGATCCTTGATGAACCGACCCGCGGCGTCGACGTCGGCGCGAAGAAAGAGATCTACCAGCTGATTAACCAGTTTAAAGCCGAAGGCCTGAGCATCATTCTGGTCTCTTCGGAGATGCCGGAAGTGCTGGGCATGAGCGATCGCATCATGGTGATGCATGAAGGGCATCTCGGCGGTGAATTCACACGCGAGCAGGCCACCCAGGAAGTATTGATGGCTGCCGCTGTGGGCAAGCTTAACCGTGTGAATCAGGAGTAAAAAAGATGAATAACCCGGCTGTTTCTGGTCGTCGCTACTTCACAAAAGCGTGGCTGATGGAGCAAAAATCGCTGATAGCCCTGCTGGTGCTGATTGCGATTGTTTCGACCATGAGCCCCAACTTTTTTACCGTGAATAACCTGTTCAATATCCTGCAGCAAACTTCAGTTAACGCCATTATGGCGGTAGGGATGACGCTGGTTATCCTGACCTCGGGCATCGACCTGTCCGTCGGTTCCCTGCTGGCGCTGACCGGCGCGGTTGCCGCGTCAATTGTCGGAATTGAGGTTAACGCGCTGGTGGCCGTAGCCGCTGCGCTGGCGTTAGGGGCGGCAATTGGCGCCGTGACCGGCGTGATTGTGGCGAAAGGGCGCGTCCAGGCATTTATCGCCACGCTGGTGATGATGCTGCTGCTGCGCGGCGTGACGATGGTTTATACCAACGGTAGCCCGGTGAATACCGGTTTTACCGATAATGCCGATCTGTTTGGCTGGTTCGGGATTGGTCGTCCGCTGGGGATCCCAACGCCGGTGTGGATTATGGCGATCGTCTTCCTGGCCGCCTGGTACATGCTGCACCATACCCGTCTGGGCCGTTATATCTACGCCCTCGGCGGTAACGAGGCGGCAACGCGTCTTTCCGGCATCAGCGTGAATAAAGTTAAGATCATCGTCTATTCTTTGTGCGGCATGCTGGCCTCGCTGGCCGGCATTATTGAGGTCGCGCGTCTCTCCTCCGCGCAGCCGACGGCGGGCACCGGATATGAACTGGATGCGATTGCGGCGGTGGTGCTGGGGGGGACCAGCCTTGCGGGCGGTAAAGGGCGTATTGTCGGCACGTTGATTGGCGCGTTGATCCTTGGCTTTCTGAACAACGGACTGAATTTATTAGGCGTTTCATCCTATTACCAGATGATCGTGAAAGCGGTGGTTATTTTGCTGGCGGTACTGGTAGATAACAAGAAGCAGTAACTGAGAACTCTACAGGACATCTTAACTATGAATATGAAAAAACTGGCGACCCTGGTCTCTGCTGTAGCGTTAAGTGCGACCGTAAGCGCAAACGCGATGGCAAAAGACACTATCGCTCTGGTTATCTCAACCCTTAACAACCCATTCTTTGTCTCTCTGAAAGAGGGGGCGCAAAAAGAAGCGGATAAACTTGGCTATAACCTGGTGGTTCTGGATTCACAGAACAACCCGGCCATAGAGCTGGCTAACGTTCAGGATTTAACCGTCCGCGGCACCAAACTGCTGCTGATCAACCCAACGGATTCCGATGCGGTGGGTAATGCCGTAAAGCTGGCTAACCAGGCGAAAATTCCGGTTATCACCCTCGACCGTCAGGCATCAAAAGGTGATGTGGTTAGCCATATCGCGTCTGATAACGTGCTGGGCGGCAAAATGGCCGGTGACTATATCGCCAAAAAAGTCGGCGAAAACGCGAAGATCATTGAACTACAGGGCATTGCCGGGACGTCCGCGGCGCGCGAGCGTGGCGAAGGTTTCCAGCAGGCCGTGGCTGCACATAAGTTTAACGTGCTGGCCAGCCAGCCGGCAGATTTTGACCGTACTAAGGGCCTGAACGTCATGCAGAACCTGCTGACGGCGCATCCGGATGTACAGGCGGTATTTGCCCAGAATGATGAAATGGCGCTGGGCGCGCTGCGTGCGCTGCAAACGGCAGGCAAATCTGATGTGATGGTTGTTGGATTTGACGGCACTCCGGATGGCGAAAAAGCGGTAAATAGTGGCAAACTGGCAGCGACCATCGCCCAGTTACCGGAGCAGATCGGCGTGAAAGGCGTTGAGACAGCCGATAAAGTGCTGAAGGGCGAAAAAGTGGAGACCAGCTATCCGGTTGAGTTGAAACTGGTCATTAAGCAATAATGTGCGATTCGGATCGGCGACGGTCCGAGGGACAACATAATAAAGAAAAGCAGGGCATGCGCCACCGGATTCCGGTGGCGCGATTTCCGGGAATATTGATTATGAAAACCGCAGGCAAACTTGTCGTCCTTGGCAGTATCAACGCCGATCACATCCTTAATCTCGACGCCTTCCCTACGCCCGGTGAAACCGTCACCGGTCATCATTATCAGGTCGCTTTCGGCGGTAAGGGCGCAAACCAGGCGGTTGCCGCCGGACGCAGCGGGGCAAATATCTCCTTTATCGCCTGTACCGGCGATGACGATATTGGCGAACGCGTTCGTCGTCAGCTGGAAAGTGATAATATCGACGTCGCGCCGGTCAGGGCCGTTGCCGGAGAATCAACCGGCGTGGCGCTGATTTTTGTTAACGCTGAAGGTGAAAACACCATCGGTATTCACGCCGGCGCTAACGCCGCGCTCTGCGTTGCGCAGGTTGATGCGGAAAAAGAGCGTATTGCCAGCGCGCAGGCGCTGCTGATGCAGCTGGAATCGCCGCTGGAAAGCGTACTGGCGGCGGCGAAAATCGCTCACCAGAATCAAACCTCGGTCATACTCAATCCTGCTCCGGCGCGTGAATTGCCGGATGAACTGTTAACGCTGGTGGATATTATTACCCCTAACGAGACCGAAGCGGAAAAGCTTACCGGCGTGCGCGTGGAAAACGATGAGGATGCGGCAAAAGCCGCTAAAGTGCTCCATGATAAAGGTATTGGTACGGTGATCATTACGCTTGGCAGCCGTGGCGTATGGGCGAGCAGCGAAGGTAACGGTCGTCGGGTTCCGGGGTTTAAAGTGCAGGCGGTTGACACCATTGCCGCTGGCGATACCTTTAATGGCGCGCTGGTCACCGCGCTGCTCGAAGGTCGCGAACTGGCGGAGGCAATTCGTTTTGCCCATGCAGCCGCGGCTATCGCCGTCACCCGAAAAGGGGCTCAGCCCTCCGTGCCCTGGCGAAAAGAAATAGACGAATTTTTACGTCAACAGGGGTAACGCTTGGCCACCATGAAGGATGTAGCCCGCATCGCGGGCGTTTCCACTTCGACGGTTTCTCATGTCATTAACAAAGATCGTTTCGTTAGCGAAGCGATTACCGCTAAAGTCGACGCCGCGATTAAAAGCCTGAACTACGCGCCGTCCGCGCTGGCGCGCAGCCTCAAATTAAATCAAACCCGCACCATAGGTATGCTCATTACCGCCAGTACCAATCCGTTTTACTCGGAGCTGGTGCGCGGCGTGGAGCGCAGCTGCTTCGAGCGGGGTTATAGCCTGGTGCTGTGTAATACCGAAGGCGATGAGCAGCGCATGAACCGTAATCTGGAGACGCTGATGCAAAAGCGCGTCGATGGTTTACTGCTGTTGTGCACTGAAACGCATCAACCTTCGCCGGAGATTATGCAGCGTTACCCTTCTGTTCCGACGGTGATGATGGACTGGGCGCCGTTCGACGGCGATAGCGATCTGATTCAGGATAACTCTCTGCTGGGCGGCGATATGGCGACGAAGTATCTGATCGACCAGGGCTATACGCGAATTGCCTGTATTGCGGGTCCGCTGGATAAAACGCCTGCCCGGCTGCGCCTGGAGGGGTATCAGGCAGCGATGGCTCGGGCCGGACTCACGGTACCTGAAGGATATGTGATTAGCAGCGATTTTGAGTTTGGCGGCGGATTTAGCGCCATGCAGAAGCTGCTGACCCTCTCAGCGTTGCCGCAGGCGGTGTTTATCGGTAACGATGCGATGGCGGTGGGCGCCTACCAGGCCCTTTATCAGGGCGGCCTGCGCATCCCTCAGGATATGGCGCTGGTAGGCTATGACGACATTGAACTGGCGCGCTATATGACGCCGCCGTTAACCACGATTCATCAACCGAAAGATGAACTGGGCGAGCTGGCCATCGATGTGCTGATTCACCGCATGGCCGATCCGGGGCAAAAACAGCAGCGCGTGCAGTTAACCCCCGAGCTGGTGGTCCGCGGTTCAGCCTAACGCTTGTGCCGCTCCTTAATCAGGTTGCGGCCATCTTTTGCTCTTAATAAGGTAAATACCAGCGCCGATACCACGGTGATTGCCCCCATGGTAATAAAGGTGTAGTGGAACTGTTCAATGGTATTTGCGCTATCGAATCCTTCATAAAAACGCAGCACCGCCGCGCTAACGGCGACCCCGAGGCTAATCGACAGCTGCTGGGTAACGGCCAACATGCTGTTGCCGCTGCTGGCGTTGTCATCGGTTAAATCGGCGAGCGTGATGGTATTCATTGAGGTGAACTGGGTGGACATCGCCATGCCCAGAACGAATAGCGGCAGCAGCAGCATCCAGATCGACATATCCGGAGATTGCAGCGAAAACTGAGCGATCATCAGGCCGATAAATATCGTGACCCCGACCAGCGTTTTACGGTAACCAAACCAGCGAAGTATCTGGGTGACGGTTGATTTGGCAATAATCGAACCAATAGCCGTAGGCGCTATCATGCAGCCGGCGATAATCGCCGGATAACCGAAGCCAACCTGTAACATCAGCGGCATCAGGAACGGAACGCAGCCGGTACCCAGGCGCGTGGCCAGGTTCCCCGCGATCCCGACAGAGAAGGTATGCGTCTTAAATAAAGAAAGCGAAATGAGCGGTGTGGGATGACGGCGAGCGTGGCGAATATAGGCCCACAGTAAAATGATGCTCAGAGCGATAACGGCCAGAGCCATCCATGTGGCGACAATTTTCTCACCAAACAGCTCGATTCCGCTAGAGAACAGCACCAGGCTCAGGCCAAACAGGATAAAACCGAGCGTGTCGAAGCGGCGACGCGGCGTGGTGAAATCCGGCATATATTTGCGGGCATACACGATCCCGATAATACCGATGGGAATATTAATCAGGAAAATCCAGTGCCAGCTGGCCCAGGTCACCAGTACGCCGCCGAGCACGGGGCCGAGGATAGGGCCGACCAGTCCAGGCATCGTGACGAAGTTGAGTACCGGCAGCAGTTCGCTGCGCGGATAGGCGCGCAGTAACGCCAGCCTCGCTACTGGCATCATCATTGCCCCGCCGATGCCCTGAATGACGCGGAAGATAACCAGTTCCATTAGCGAGTTTGACAGGGCGCAGGCAAGAGAACCGAGTGTGAACAGGCTGACGGCGATGATAAATACTTTCCGCGTGCCGAAACGGTCGGCCAGCCAACCGCTGACCGGAATAAGCATAGCCACCGTCAGCGTATAGCTGATGATGGCCGATTGCATCGCTAGCGGTGAACGGTTGAGGCTATGGGCGATAGCGGGAAGGGCTGTATTCAGAATGGTGGCGTCGAGCGCCTGCATAAAAAAAGCCATCGCTGCGATCCATGGCAGCCCGGCCATACTGCGGCCTTTCTTTTTGGTCATTCGTTACCCTTGCGATTTGTCGGAATGATTGGGGGCACTCAGCAACGCCTGGCAGGCGCTAAGCGCTCGCGAGCCGTCGCTATCCAGAATGGCATCAACGATTGCCTGATGCAGATCCAGCTTCACCACTTCATTCTGCGTAATTGACGTGAAGTAGGTGTGATAGACCGAATGAAATAAAGAGGCGAAAGAGATCAGGAAAGGGTTACCGCTCATTTCATATATATGTTCATGCCAGGCCATATCGACTTCAATCCAGCGCTCGCGCTGAAAGTTCCTCTTTAGCTCAACCATCTCCTCCATCAAGGCGTTAAGCTGGGCCTTTTGCTCCGGCGAGCCTGACGTTGACGCCAGAAAACAGGCTTGAGGTTCCAGGCTGCCGCGCATAACAAGGAAATGGCTGACAACATCAGAGAAGTTATCTTCTGTTAACCACCAGGCCAGGAGTTCTTTATCGAGGAAGTTCCAGCTGCTGCGCGGCATCACCCGCGTACCGATGCGTGGCCGTGGTAAAAGCATACCTTTTGCCGTTAGCGTCTTCACCGCTTCACGCACGGCCGTGCGGCTCACGCCAAACTGCTCGCCCAGCTCCATCTCGCCGGGAAGGATACTTTCTGGCTGATATTCACCGGTCAAAATTTTTTGAGCCAGCTTCTCCGCTAATACCCAGGAGATATTCTTTTGTGCCGCCAACTGCTGTGCGCTTAAAGACATACATGCCGTTCCTTTCTCTTTTTTACCTTACCAGTATGCCATCTGACGGCTTGCTTCGTTGGTTAAAACGGCAAAACGCTGGTTTTTTGCTACATTACGCGCCGTAATGATGAAAAAAGAGGCGGTTGAAAAGTTTTTTGCATTTAGCCCTTGTCACTTCGGAATAACTCCCTATAATGCGCCTCCACTGACACGGAACAACGGCACGCAAGCCGCCGGGTCAGCGGGATTCAGCGATGAATACCGACAGAGAAAAGCGAAATTAAACGCTTGACTCTGAATGAGGAAAACGTATTATACGGGACCTCGCAACGGTGAGCGAAAGCCGCGTTGCACTGCTCTTTAACAATTTATCAGACAATCTGTGTGGGCACTCAAAG